>CAJXNF010000423.1 GCA_913056375.1 uncultured Pseudomonadota bacterium
ATGAAGGTGGATGAGGGGCCACTGCAAACTCACTAATTTCCTCGCTTTTCCGTTTAAAGCATTCCCTCACCCACCGTTTTCAAAGGTCCCCACTCTCCCACTGGGCGAGGTTTTTCAGTGAATTGATTTCATTGATGAAAATGTACTTACCGAAGTGAGAAAATCAACACAGATTCTTTGCTTCTCCTTCGGGGAGAAGGTGGCCGAATAGGCCGGATGAGGGGCTACTCCAAACTTACCAATTTCCTCGCCTTTCCATGTAAAATATACCCTCACCCACCACTGAAGTGGACCCCTCTCTCCCAAAACGAGCGTTGGCAATAATCCGTTTTGAAAACTGAAGCGAAGTACAGTCACAGACCAGTAGAGAACTCTTGCTGTAGCCTCGGCCAGAGCTTACTCAGAATATCATTGTGTCCCGTGTCAGGAATCTCCAGGTATTCGATCTTTTCTTGGTTCAGGGAAGCCAGCTCTCGCCCCATCTGAACCGGGACGACCTCATCTCGAGTTCCATGGGCAATCAGAATCGCTGGAACTGGGTTACGTTCCAACACCAACTGCAGTGGTTTCCGGTTTTCAAAGGGATGTCGCAAGAGCGGCACCAGCCAACCACCAAAGAGATGCCGCACCATATCCGCCAGACTCGTGAACGGCGAGAGGAGAACGATTCGATCTACCGGATGATCTTCTGCAAACTGCAAAGCGGCCGCGGCTCCTAACGAGTGGCCCAGAGTGGCCCAGTTGGGCTGTGATTCAAGCCCAAACTCACTCTGCCAAGCTTGAAAGGCTTCCCTTGTAGAACTACGAATTGTCTCAGGGGAGGCGCTTCCCTCACAAGCTCCGTAACCTGGATAATCAATGAGAAGGAAAGCTACCCCAGGTGAATTTACTTGGGTAAGCAGCCCCAGCCAGTCTAACGCCAAGCCAGCGTTCCCACCAAACAGGACCCAGACCCGTTGAACCGAATTATTCTCAGGAGGGAGATAGTATGCTGTCTGTGACCCTTCTGCTGTCTGGTAGCGGAGGAGTTCCAGAGAGGAAGTCTTCCAGGGCTGATAGCCTGTTGGATAAGACCGAGGATGATAGATTAACTTGTGCTGAAAAAGAGCAAGCATCAACAAAACTCCAAGCAGAAGAAGCAACCAGCGAAAAAGGGGCTTGAGCCAGTGAATTTCTTTCATTGAGCAACACCAACACGATTGGATTTGGAGGAATAGCTTGAAACGTGAATCAATTCATCACATTTTCCTGAGTCTTGTTGTCTTCGGTAAAGCAGCGGAATGTTCACCCGTTGTTGTTGCCGTCGGAAAACCTGAAGAACTCCCGTGGAGGAAACATGTTCAAGAGATTGACAAGCTTGTTGCGTTTCGCTGGTGTGTTGAGCGTGTCATTGTTGACCGCCGGAACCCTGATGGCCCAGGAATGCCCAAGAGGTGATCTGGATAGCCGCTTCTGTGATCGTAACGGCGACCTGGTGGCTGATGCGCCCACCAATTCCAGTGACTGGGTGAACCCCAACACTCTGATCTTCGCCTACACTCCGGTTGAAGATCCAGCTGTTTACAAAACTGCCTGGTCGGACTTCCTGACACACATGGAATCTGTTACTGGCAAGAAGGTAGTGTTCTTCCCTGTGCAGTCCAACGCAGCTCAGATCGAAGCGATGCGTTCCGGGCGTTTGCACATTGCCGGCTTCAATACTGGATCCAATCCATTGGCCGTTAACTGTGCTGGCTTTGTACCCTTCACGATCATGGCCAGCCTCGATGGCAACTTCGGCTACGAGATGGAGATCATCACCTACCCAGGTAGTGGAATCAACAAGGTGCAAGATATCAAGGGACGCAATCTGGCGTTCACTTCTCCAACCTCCAACTCTGGATTCAAGGCACCCTCTGCGATCCTGAAAGCAGAGTTTGACATGCTGCCTGAGCGAGACTTTGAGCCGACCTTCTCTGGCAAGCACGACAACTCAATCCTAGGGGTGGCCAACAAGGATTATGACGCAGCCTCCATCGCCAACTCGGTAAAATCAAGAATGATCCTACGAGATGTGATCAAGGCTGAGGATGTGATCACGATCTACAAGTCCCAGACCTTTCCGACCACAGGATTCGGACACGTCTACAATCTTCACCCAGACATTGCCAAGAAAGTCCGAGAAGCCTTCTCTACCTTTCCTTGAGACAAGCCGGATGGAACACCCTCCAGCCTGAAAGTGGAGTTTGAGAAGTCCAACGAAGGGCAGTTCATTCCAATCACCTACCAGGAGCACTGGGCTGTGATCCGCACGATCGACAAGGCCAACAACGTCTCCTACGCCTGCAAGTAACTTTTCCTCGTCCGCTCCTCCGGGGGCGGACCCCTTCGCAGATTTTTCATGCTTGAATTGAAGAAACTGGGCAAACGCTATCGTACCGGTGACCATGCTCTCAAGGAAGTAGACCTGAGCGTTCCAGCCGGACAAGTCCTCGCCCTGATTGGACCGTCCGGAGCCGGAAAGTCCACCCTGATTCGCTGCATCAACCGCCTCGTTGAACCTACTTCGGGAGATGTGCTGCTGCACGGTGAGAGCCTGACTCGTCTCCGTGGTGGTGGACTCCGCAAGGCTCGACGCAGAATTGGGATGATCTTCCAGGAATATGCGCTGGTAGAGCGACTGAGCGTGATGGAGAACGTGCTCTCTGGCCGCCTGGGTTATGTTGGCTTTTGGGCCAGCTACTTTCGACGTTTTCCGCAGTCAGATATTGACACGGCTTTTTCTCTGCTAGACCGCGTCGGCTTGGAACCAATGGCAGATAAACGAGCTGATGAGCTCTCTGGAGGACAGCGACAAAGAGTTGGCATTGCCCGAGCACTGATTCAAAATCCTGAGTTGCTGTTGGTCGATGAACCGACCGCCAGCTTGGATCCAAAAACTTCACGCCAGATCATGCGATTGATCACCGAGTTGTGTACTGAGCGCAAGCTGGCAGCGATCATCAATATTCATGATGTCGCCCTGGCCCAGATGTTTGCTCAGCGCATTGTCGGGCTGCAATCCGGTTCGATAGTCTATGATGGATCTCCTGAAGGTCTGACACCAGAGGTACTGACTCAGATCTATGGTGAGGAGGACTGGACTGCAGTTCGCAAGCGCCAGGACAGCGAGTCCCATCAAGAAGTCGATGACCTTGAGGAGAAT
>CAJXNF010000424.1 GCA_913056375.1 uncultured Pseudomonadota bacterium
TGCTGCTCGATCAACACGAGGAAGATGGCTGGGTCAAAGCCCAACTGCGCTTCAATCAATACCGGGAAGCGCAGCAATGCCTCCAAGCAGTCTTTGGAGATCGGGTCCTCGTGCTAAGCCTCGACACGTTGGCGCAACAACCGGAGAAAGCCTGTCAAGCCCTTGAAGAACACACAGACCTAGTTGTGGATCGCGCGTTAGCTAGTGCATGTCTACAACAGAAAGTTAATGAAACAGACATCAAGCTCTCACTTGACGCAAGCACTGCAGAAAAAATGAAAACATTTTTCGCTGATGCCTTAAAGGATGCCGAGCAGCTCTGCGGGGAACATTTAAAGCTTTAAATTTTCAACCACGGCATCCAGCAAACCTTCCCAAGAGTCCCAAGCCAATGTTCATTAAAGTTTTTGGAGAGCGCAACACAGGAACCCACTTCCTCATCAAACTGCTCCGCAACAACACCAATGCGGAGTTGCTCGTTCATCCCGATGGGGCAAGTGACACCACACGCAAAAATTTTGAACGCATGGTCGCTTGCTATCCAGACCTGACAAAAGGAAACCCGGCGCTTCGCTCTGTAATTTTAGAACGCTTAATTGACAGCGATCGCACGAAAGACATCCCCGAATACTATGGATGGAAACATGCCGCAGTCAGCGCCAATCAACTCAAGCAGAATCCAAAATTCGAACAAACCCTCTTTATTTGTCTCATTCGCAATCCGTGGCGCTTTGTTTCAGCCCTCCACAGACGCCCATACAATCTTTTTCCTCAACCGCAAACAGACCTAACCGATTTTATCCAGCAACCAATTTTAACGAATGCTCGCGACAACCTCGTCGAATCATATCTAAGCTCTCCAGTTGAACTCTGGAATAGAAAAACAGAATCCTACCTGTCATTTAAGTCAAGCTGCCCAACCAATGTCGTGATTGCTTATTACGAAGATGTGATCTGCGATGTAGAGAAATTCTTAAACAACCTACAATTCTTCTGTGAAGTCAAATCATCACCTAAAATCCCCACTCGCTCGACCAAACGAGACACGAAAACTCATGAGCGGGACGAAAAAACATTTTCTGACTATAAAGTTGAAGTTGAGCAATACTCGCCCTTGACGTCCCTTGGGGAAAAGGCATGCAGCCTCATTGCCGAGCGAATTGATCTCAACGTTTTTCAGAAGACGTATTACGCTCATCACCCTCAGTATTCCCAACACATTCCCTCTTAGAGACAAAGCAACCGAGAATTCAAATGCCAATTTTTCACGAAGCAAAACTCATTCATGTTCACAATCCACGCTGCGGTGGGACAACAATCAACGAGGCGATTCTGAAAAGCCTTGGGCTGCCAGTGTCGACTTTTCGCCCTCAAACGGTCTCATATCACTACCTATACGGGAACCATAAAACCTCAAACAATTTTTATGAGCTTGATCATCTGTGCTTCGCATGGATTCGTGAAGCCGCGCCACAATGGGTCCTCGATGATTACAGTTCATTTGTTGTCGTCAGGCATCCCTGGGATCGATTTGTCTCTGAATACACTCGCAAAGCCTCGACAAACTGCAAACGATTTATCAACCCTCTAGGCAAATCATTCGAAACTTACTGCCAAAACTTTATTCAGAAAGCAAGAAAAAAATATTCAGAATCCGATCCTTACCAATTCCAAGGAATCAGTCATTTCAATGGCTGCCATTTCTTGCCTCAATATCTCTACGCAGGCCTGGAATCCTCTTCTACAGCCACAAAGCCAATCATCATAGATATCAAAGAAATTAATCAAACACTGCCACCCCTATTAGGCAATTTATCTGAAAAAATAGCAGCTGAACTCGAGAAGCCACGCAATAGCCACAGGCAGAAGATTTCCGAAGAAATCAAGTACCAAATCCAAACAGTCAATCCTGACACTCGAAAAGAGGTTGAAAACTTTTACCAGCTTGACTATCAACTACTTGGATACAAAATGACGTAAGCTATCTAGTTAATGCGAGACATGCGATCAGGAGGGGTAAAAGTATTGTTCAACATTCTTGAAATGCTGATTGTAAAAGCTCAAAGCCTTATCCCCAAATCCGTCAAAGTAACTTTTTCGGAATTCACCCGTTGAATGCGCGGGGAGTTCATTCATGAAGATGGGGGAAGCCTCCATCAAACGAGCAGAGGTCATTTGGTAAGCATCATGAGCCATATCAGATGCAAGAGTCTCAAAATAAGGGGCTTTGCCATCGGTAAACAGGTCTTCAGTTTTAAGAATCCGAAAATTCAAACCAGAAGCCTTCAGAAACTCAGCATTGATCAGCCATCGCTGTGGCAAATACCAGGCGAAACCAAAGTGCTTCATCGTTAGAATCAAACGTTCATCAGCATCGTCAGTCTCGAGAAGAGCACCATTTAATGTTCTATCTCCTAAGTGCTTATAAACTCGATTCTTGCTCCACCGCTCAGGGCTTTTGACATGGTAAGACGATGCTGATCTAAAAAAGGATGCAGGGTGCCTGACGATTAAAAAGAAACAAGTTTTTTCAACGTCTAGATGCTTTAAGAGCTTAAGAATAGAAATTGAATCAAAATTCCTACACCTTAAGTTAAGAAAGTCTCCCTTAATCTTGGCTACAGAATGCGGCGTATCTCCAGGCATTTCATGAGATGCGCTTAAATCGACAGATTGAAGATTTGAAAATGTTGGATCTTTTTTAAAGACAGATTCAAAAAAATGATTTCCACATTTATGCGTTACAAAAAAAATGTTGGCGGGACGTTTCATCTACTCGCTATCAAACACCTTTATTTTAACTCAGCATGTGACAGGAACCCAAAATTCAGCGAACCAGACGCTTAGCCAACTCCAGAACCAGGTGCCAGAACAGATTGGCTGATCCGAGAGCGCAATCTTGACCTTAGGCATCAATCAAAAGGCTCCCTTACAACAGATTTTACTCTCCATAAGCCGATGCTCATCTTGCTAAATCAGCAACATTTCATTGCTCAACCTTTGAACCCCAATGAGGCAATTCAATAATTTTGCATGACATCGCAACAGCAGTGAGCTTCAAGTGTGTCTCGACAGGATTTCTTCAATGACTTGATGATTGCATTGCTCCATCGCCCCTTTTAATTGCCGTGTTTCCTCTTTTTTCTGCGTCACCAGTTGAGGCATTTGTTGTGCAAATTTA
>CAJXNF010000425.1 GCA_913056375.1 uncultured Pseudomonadota bacterium
GCGAATGCGGCCGCGGCAGCGGCGTCTTCGCGCTCAGCCGAATCCCCTTGGACGAGAAAACCGTTCCCGAATACTTCAGAGAATGCGGCTACTCGACCGAGATGATTGGAAAATGGCATCTGAAAGCTGAGCCCAACTTTGATTACTATAAAGTTCTACCCGGACAAGGTAGCTACTTTGACACCGTCTTCCGAATTCAAGGGTCTAAACCATGGCCCAAAAACACGGTTCAATACACGGGATCACATTCATCAGATGTCATTACGGACGCTACTCTGGATTGGTTGAAAACAGAACGCAATGAAAACCAACCTTTCTTTCTTTGCCATCAATACAAAGCTCCGCACGATTTCTTTGAGAATCACCCTCGATATGATGATTACTTGGAAGAAGTGCAAATTCCGGAACCCGAAGCGAGGCTTGATCAATACCCTCATCAGCTTTCTGGGGGCCAGCGGCAAAGAGTCATGATTGCCTTGGCTATTGCCAATGAACCGAAGTTGTTGATCGCAGATGAACCAACAACAGCCCTGGATGTGACGATTCAAGCCCAGATTTTAAGGCTGATCAAGGATTTACAGGTCAAGTATGGTATGTCTGTCCTGCTTATCACTCACGATCTCAACGTGGTTCGTAAGACGAGTGAGCAGATCTGTGTGATGCGAAACGGAGAGATCGTAGAAAGAGGCTTAACTGAGGAGGTTTTTACCAATCCTCAGCATCCCTACACCCAGCATTTGATTCGAAGCGAACCAAAGGGTTCTCCCCCTCCTCTTCAAGGTGATCCACCCTCCAGCCTCAAGGGCGATCAAATTCGAGTGGTTTTCAAGATAAGACACGGGAGTTTTTTCAACAGAAAAACTGAGGACTTGGTCGCTGTCAACAATGTTGATATCAGAGTCCGAGAGGGTGAATCTGTTGGAGTAGTGGGTGAATCAGGATCTGGTAAAACGACTCTTGGCTTGGCGTTGATTCGGTTGATCAGTTCTCAGGGGGGAGAGATCCGTTTTGGGGAGCGCAGGGTTGATAATGTGGAAAGAAAAGATCTGAGAGACCTAAGAACATCGGTTCAAGTTGTTTTCCAAGACCCCTTTTCGTCCTTGAATCCACGCATGATTGTTCGGCAGATTATTGCTGAGGGCTTGGTGGTCAACAATATCGGCAATAGTGATGCGGATCGTGATGAAATGGTCCGTGTTGCCCTAAAAGATGTGCAGATGGATCCAGATGTCATGGATAGATTCCCCCATGAATTTTCAGGAGGACAACGCCAGCGAATCGCTATTGCCCGAGCGATGGTGATGAAACCCAAATTCGTTCTCCTAGATGAGCCTACATCGGCCTTGGATCTTTCTATACAGGCGCAAATCATCGACCTTCTCAAGGATCTTCGGGACAAACACAAACTTTCCTATTTGTTCATCAGCCATGATTTAAAGGTCATCAAGGCTCTTTGCCACAACGTCCTTGTCATGCAGCATGGGAACGTTGTCGAAGCTGGCCCCACACAGGATGTCTTGGTTAATCCCCAAAAAGAATATACCAAGGCCTTGGTAAACGCAGCTTTTGAGGTTGTTTCTAACCAACCCCAGAGTACCTCGCAGAACTTCAACTGAAGCAGATCCATTCCACAATTTCATAACTAACAGGATTTAACATGGTGAAACTATGTTTGATCGGTGCCGGAAGCACTGAGTTCACAAAGAAAATTGTCACTGATTTATTGTTGATGCCGGAATTCAAAAATATGGAACTGGCTCTGATGGACATCGACAGTGAAAGATTGCGTGTTTCAGACCTGATTGTCCGAGCTGTAGCCCGACAAATTGGGGCAAATCCCAAGATCACAATGCACACCGATCGAAGAGAAGCCCTTCGAGGATCCCACTTTGTTCAGACTTCAATCCAGGTGGGTGGCTATGATCCTGCGACAAAGATTGATTTTGAGATTCCCAAAAAATATGGCCTGCGTCAGACGATTGCTGACACTTTGGGGGTGGGTGGAATCATGCGTGGACTCAGAACCATTCCTGTACTCGTAGATATTGGACGAGATATCATGGAGATCTGCCCAGATGCGATCTGGTTGCAGTATGTCAATCCAATGTGCATGAACATGATGGCTATCGCCAGACTCGTTCCAGAAGTGAAGACCGTAGGATTATGCCACTCGGTCCAAGGGACTGCCGAAATGCTTGCGGACGACCTTGGGGAGAAGGTGGAAGACATCGTGTTCCAATGCGCTGGTATCAATCACATGGCCTTTTATCTAAAGTTCGGTAAACGCCTCGCTGATGGAACCACCGAGGATCTATACCCAAGGTTACGTGAACTCGCTCAAAAAATTGCTTCTGGAGAAGATCAGTTCTCTAGCAGAGCCAGAAAACCACGTCCGGAGGGTCATCGCATGTCTCACCTGACCGAACGAGTGCGCTATGAGATGTTGAATCGAATGGGGTATTTTGTGACTGAATCCAGTGAACACTTTGCTGAATACGTCCCATGGTTCATCAAGCGAGATCGGCCAGATCTTCTGGAGCAATACCAAGTTCCTCTGGATGAATACGTTGACCGCTGCGAATACTCTTTGAAACGTTGGGGAGATTACGCAAACACTCTGCAGGAGGAGAGCAAGCTGGAAACCTATCGATCCAATGAATACGCCGGAGAGATCATCCGTGCGGTGGTCACCGGGGATGCTGTTGTGATCAATGGGAATGTGCCCAACAACGGTTTAATTGACAACCTTCCAGCAGAGGCTTGTGTTGAGGTGCCCTGTTTGATTGATCGCTCTGGGATTTCACCAACTAAGATTGGCAAGCTTCCACCCCAACTAGCCGCAATGATGCAGACGAACATCAACGTACAAGAACTCACTGTCGAGGCAATCGCAACCGGCAAGAAAGAGAACGTCTACCATGCAGCGATGATGGATCCTCATACCGCAGCAGAACTATCTCTGGATGACATTTGGAAGCTGACAGATGACATGTTGGCAGCCCATGGCGACATGATTCCCGCGTTGCACTAAGAAAACTTGATGATTTTGCTAGCATCATGCTTCTGAAAACAGGCTTGGAACATTCAAAGAATTCAGATCATGACGCACCTAAAGTGCCTTTATGACTGATAATTCATTAAGCTCTGAGAAAAAGATCGTTGTTCTGGGTGGCGGTACGGC
>CAJXNF010000426.1 GCA_913056375.1 uncultured Pseudomonadota bacterium
AATTGTCCTTGGAACAAGATGCGCAGTTGCTGTGGCAGGACAGCCTGCCACTTGGTGTCTTACGCGCGGGCAAAAGACCGGACTTATCCAGCCTTGAGGCCCTGAGAGAACCCTTTGCAAAGGTAGGTCTGAGCCATCGTCAGTTAGTAGTGTCGGGAGGAAGCGCAAGAGAGTGGGGCGAACGGCTCGTCTCAGAGGGGATATTCGGGGCGCATGAGCCGGGGCGAAGTATTTTTGAATACCAGTTCTTGCCTCTGAGAAAGGCAAAGACCAGATCAGCTACGATCTTTTCCAGGCTGATCGAGATGTGGAAACCGGAACAGGTCGTTATTCCTCGTATCGGTCTGAAAGAAGGATTGTTATTGAATTTGGCAGAGCAGCTAAGTAATCAGGAGTGCCGTTTGAGTTTGGGTAAGGAGGTTCCTGTGCTTCAAGTCAATCTGCCTCAAGCGGAAGTAGGTAGTTAAAACTACGGCAAGCTCAACATCTGGATGGCATCCAACATTTGATCATCGTAAAGTCCAAACATGATTCGGATCGCTTGAATCATGAAGGGCATTCCCAAGAGAAGGAAGATAAACCCCATCATTAGTGTCAGAGGGAACCCCACGACAAAGATCTGGATCTGTGGAACAGAGCGGGACAGGAGTCCCAAAATCAAGTTGGTGATCAGGAGTGCGATGATGAGGGGGGCCCCTAACTGAAAACCTATGGAGAAGATCCCAGAACTCAGCTGTATCATCATACTCGCCAAGTCATCCCCCATGGTTGCCTGCCCGACAGGAATCAACTGGTAGCTTCTCACCATTGCCTGAACCACCAACGCAGGACCATCCAAGCTCAGGAACACCAGTGATGCGATCAGTGTCTCCAGCCGAGAGAGCAGTGAAACCTGCTGCATCGAAGCGGGATCGAACACGTTCGCAATGCTCAATCCCATCTGGAAGCCAGTCATGGCGCCAGCAAACTCCACAGCGGCAAAGAGGAGCTTTCCAATCAATCCAAGGGTCACTCCAATCAATAGCTCGCTGAAAACCAGCATCAAATAATGATGGGTTTGCTCAGGAAGAACAGTGGTAGAGGGCAGAAAGGGGTTCAAGATCAGGGAGAAGACCAGGATGACGACGATCTTGATCTGGCTGGGAATATTGGAACTGCCAAAAATTGGTGCAGTCATCAAAACTCCACCAACTCTGATCAATACAAGCAAGAAAACTAACAGTTGCGAAGCATCATAGCTTAGCAGATTTGCCATGCTGGCGCCTGAATCCTAATTAGTCTCGATAGTTCCCAGCGTAGTTGGTGTCTTCACTAAATCCGCCGACTCCACGATTGCGATTCGCCCGTCGTTCCTGTTCCATTTGTGCTTCAAGGCTGAGTCGGGTGAATGGAAGGGCCATCAGACGTTTCTTGCCAATCC
Organism: uncultured Pseudomonadota bacterium; assembly: GCA_913056375.1. GTDB lineage: Bacteria > SAR324 > SAR324 > SAR324 > NAC60-12 > JCVI-SCAAA005. Next base: position 1,421 of record CAJXNF010000426.1, read on the forward strand.
ACTGCCCTGTTTCTTCGCACCAACCATACTCCCCACTGTCCATCCTCTGCAGAGCTTCCTTGATCTGTTGTAGGCGCTCAATTTCTCTGCTTTCAATCAAGCTGTTGAGGGTTTGCTCCTGGGAAATGACGGAGTGATCCACCTCGTCTCCGACCTCAAACTCTGTCTCTTCGTGTGTAGCGTTGAGCCGCTCTTCAATTTCCTCCATTTGGCTCAAAAGCATTGCCCGGATTTCCTGCATCTCCTCTGCAGCCATTGCTTCTTCGCTATCAATTTCGTCAGGGGTATCCAAGTCCTGCTCGTCCGTACTCATTTCCGGGTTCTCCTATAGAAATGCAATTCAATGCGTTTAATTGAGAGGGAGCACGAGGCCCTTCAGATTTTGGGCCAGTCGTGCAAAAGGGCTCAAATTTCTACCATCTTTTTGTGGGGATGCAACACAAAATTTAAGATTTCTTTAAAATCGCCGCAGAAAAGCCCATCCAATGCCTTGAAGGAAGCAATTGCCAAAAGCCTTTTTGTGTTTCTTGAATCCCTCCAGGTAGCTCTCTCCAGGGAATCGGCTGTAGTCCAAGTTCCTCGGCCAATTGCAAAGGTAACTGGGTTTCTTCTGGTTCCAGTGAGCAGGTCGAGTAGGCGATCCAGCCACCTTTTCTGACCACTCGTGCTGCTTCTTTGAGAAGTTTCTCCTGAAGTGCTGTCTGTCGCAACAAACTCTTCAAATTTTCCACCCATTTGATGTCTGGGCTCTTCCGGATGGTTCCAGTTGAAGAACAAGGGACATCCAGCAGGATACCATCCATTGACCCGCTGGGGAAAGGCAGTTGCGTCCCGTTGGACTGCAACATGCGACCAGCTTGATTGAGTCTTTGCAAATTTTGGCGGACTTTCTTCAAGCGAGAGGCAGAGACATCATTCAGCAGAAATTGACCCGGATAGTTTTGGGACAGTTGAAGTCCTTTTCCACCTGGAGCAGAGCAAACATCCAGAATCGTCCCTTCCAGAAATGGTCTGATGGCTTGGCAGAAAGCATAAGAAGAGGCATCTTGGGCATAGATCATTCCTTCCTTGGCCAACCGGTCGAGGTTGGGGGTTAGAACTTTCCCTCCATATGGGCTGGTCTCAGGCTTATCGTAATCGTCGACCAGGAAGACAATGATGTTCGGTCTCTCATCCTTCTCACCGTGTGATGGGCAAAGAAAAACGAATAAAAAAAGGAAGGCGAAAAGGAAATGGAGGGTTATTTTCATAAGGATCGAATTCAAGGGATTAATGACCTGATTTTACTAACTGAAAAACCCGGGGATAAGTTTCATTAAAAGCAATTCTTTCCAAATAACTTTTGTTTTTCTGGAATTCTCTATCATTGAAAATTACTACTTACCTCTGAATCTGATGCGTTCCATCGACCGTCAGCCGCCATGTTCGCAAACTGATTAATGAATTCAAAGGCCGATTTCCAGTGTTTGAAAAAACTTGAAAATGTGACGCTTTGAGCTCCTTCAGCATTTCATAGGTCAGAAAGTGAAGAAACACTCGAAAAAAGACACTTCTGGGATCATGAAAAAAAAACGAGCAAAAGTCACTGTTTGAGCAGCGTTTCACTTCATGAAGGTGCCGGCTAACAGATGCATTTGATGAAAAATAATTGGACAATATCTTGTGCAAAGGAGGAAGTACTTCAAAAAGTGCCAAGTAAAGTAGAAGTACATTTAACTTGTACATTCTTTACTTATGTATTTCCTCGGAC
>CAJXNF010000427.1 GCA_913056375.1 uncultured Pseudomonadota bacterium
TCGAAGTTCAGATGCATTAACTCTCCACGCTTGACAGGGATCTGTCCGGCTTGGTGAACATTGAAAGCTCCAAGATCCTCGGAACGACAATAGATGTAGGTTTCACCACCTAGCTGCTCCGTCAATTCAACAATGACCGAAGCGTCTGCATCGTCAGTATTTGCCAGTTTGATGTGTTCTGGTCGAATTCCAAAAGAACAGCTTTCTCCCTCAACCAAGTTTGGTAGGGACTTGATCCGGATTTCGGTTTGCCCAGATTTCAAAATCCACTGCTCTCCTTTGCGTGCAAGCTGGGCCTGAACAATATTCATTCTTGGGGAACCAATAAATCCAGCAACAAATAGATTTTGTGGAGTGTTATAAAGTTCCAGCGGGGGGCCAGCTTGTTCTACTCGCCCTTGATTCAGGACCACGATTTGATCAGCAAGCGTCATTGCCTCGGTTTGATCATGTGTCACATAGATCATAGTTCCACCAATATTGGCATGAAGCGCAGCAAGTTCCTTGCGCATGGTGACACGCAGTTCAGCATCCAGATTGGAGAGGGGTTCATCAAACAGGAAAGCTTTGGGTTCCCGAACAATAGCACGACCGATCGCGACTCGCTGCCGCTGACCACCCGATAGTGCCTTGGGACGACGCTTCAAATAATCTGTAATTTGGAGCATCTCTGCGGCCTTGGAAACCCGTTGGTTGATCTCATTTCTGGGCATCCGAGAGTTCTCTAAGCCAAAGGCCATATTTTGATAAACCGTCATGTGTGGGTACAGAGCGTAGGACTGAAAAACCATGGCCAATCCGCGCTCGGAGGCAGCAACGTTGTTGACAACCTCACCATCGATTTCCACGGCACCAGATGTGACGTCCTCCAATCCAGCGATAATTCGCAGCAGTGTGCTTTTTCCACAACCCGAAGGACCAACAAAAACGACAAACTGACCGCTTTGCACTTGAAGATCAATACCATGCAACACTTCCACAGAGTCAAAGGCTTTGTAGACGTTTTTCAGCGCAATTTCTGTCATTTCACTCTCTTAGGTTCAGCGACTACGCATTTTCGCAGCCAGGTTTGGTTCTGCACGCTGCATTCGCAAAGGTGGTAACCCTTTGAGGATCTGCCCAACATCATCCAGCATCATCTCTTGAATCCGAGCGTAGGAAGCTCTTATACCTCCAGCTAAGTGCGAGGAAAACAAAATGTTGGGTGTTTTTCGAACAGGATCATCCTTGGAGACTGGTTCTTCTGGGAATACATCAATCGCTGCCCGGAATCGTCCCTGACCCGCCAATTCAACAAATGCTTCAAAATCCACAATCTCTGCACGACTAGCCAAGACTACTGTCGCTTCTGTCGGAATGGATTCCAGCAGTGTTCTCCCCAGAAAACCTTCATTCTCTGTAGTGACCCCAGCCAGTAAGAAGAGAAACTTTGATTTCGCCAGGATCTCTTCCAATGAAGCAGGGATTAGCCCTTCTTTGTTGAGATACCCCTCTGAAAGCCACGGGTCATGCACGAGAATTTCAGGTTGGAACGGTCTCAATAGCGGCACCAGAGACTTGCCTAGATTACCGTAACCCACCATCCCCACCGTTGAATTGTAAAGGCTGTAGGCTTTGGTATTGCCCCCGATTCCATAAGCTTCCTGAGTCTCTCGAAAAAGAGGATCTGCATGCTGAAGTCCTCTTGCCAGAGTGATCGCCTGACCAAGGCAAAACTCCGCTACAGCAGGGGCCATGGCAGGGGCTGCGGAGAGCACATGAATGCCCCGAGCATGTGCTTCCATATAATCGATGTTGGGCTCCCAGTTGGCCTTCACATTGAGAATTGCACGTAGTTTTGGAGCGCGATCCAAACGTTCCTTGGGCATTGCCGTCTGACCAATGATCACTTCAACTTCAGGGAGGATTTCCTCCACCAACTCATCTGGAGCCCGTGAGCCAAAGTGGATCACTAAACGACCAAGATCTCTCAATACTTGCTCGGTCGATTCAGAAAAAACCATTTCCTGATTCCGTGGAAACGGATCCAGAAACAGTAGCGGTTTCTCACTCATTTCATACCTGAACTGGCAATGCCTGTTGTAATTAACTTTTGTAGGAAGGCAAAGACCACCACTACTGGAATCAGGGTGACCACGGTCATCGCCAAAATGTAGTGCCACTGCACGTCCAGCTCCCCCTGGAAGGCATTCAAGCCGACCTGAAGAGTATAGACCTCGGAGCGATTGAGTACGATTAGCGGCCAAAGGAATTCATTCCAGCGCCACATGATTGAAAAAATTGCGAGGACAGCTACTGCTGGCATCGCCAAGGGCAGAACAACTCTCCAGTAGACCTGCCACTCTGTAGCTTTATCCATACGCGAGGCTTCAATCAGGTCCTTGGGAATCGTCAGCATGTATTGTCGTAGCAGGAAAACTCCAGTTGGAGTGGCCGCTCCTGGCAAAATCACAGCCCAGAGTGAATTGACCATTCCCAGTTCGGTCACGACCAGATATACCGGAACCAGAATCACTGTGATCGGAATCATCAGGGTGCCAATCACCAGCAGCATTACTGCATTGCGACCTTTGAACTCGTAGATCGAGAGCCCGAAAGCAGCCATGGAATTAATCAGCAAAGTGATCAGGGTAGCCAGCGTCGTGACAATGACCGAATTTGTGAGGTAACTCAAAAAGTTGAAGCGCTCCAACGGATCTAGGTAATTCTCCCAAGCCATGCGGAATTCACGAATGGGTTCTCGCTGCTTGATGGGAATCTTGTACTTGGTACTCGGCTCTGCAGGATCGACCATCTGGCTGATGATTCCAATTCGGCGAATTTGAGCCAGATCTTTTACAGAACCATCTTCCATGGTGACACGATACATGGGGAGAGGTTTATCATAGCCCTCGACATTTACCACCACTTGGCCCAAAGGAGCCCAGGTTGGTGGAAATTCGAGCAATCCGGCTGGAGTCTTGAACGAAGACAAAACCAACCAGACAACTGGACCGAACATCAAGAAAATTCCCAAGCCCAGGTAACCATAAGTGAACAGGTCGGTCCAATGCCAGCGCTTGCCACCTCGTCGGAGGGTTAGGAACTGCCAGATTCGGACAGGAAGGGAGGTTGAATCAGCCATTGTCTTTCCATCTAGTGGATGCCAACTGCAACATGGTGAGA
>CAJXNF010000428.1 GCA_913056375.1 uncultured Pseudomonadota bacterium
CTCAATCAGGTTAGCTGAAGAGGATACTTGGATGCCGTAACTGAGTGGGGCAATACCTTGAGCAAACTCATGTGCTACATCTTCTAGCCGAACTCGCCAATCTTCGATGAGAGAATCCCAATCATATTCAGCAGGCAACTCTTTTTTATGTGAATGCTTGTCAAAAGACCTGATTCCCGGAAGTGAAACCTCATCTGCTTGAACTCCCTTGAAACTACATTCTCGATTGTGAACCTGGGCAAAAGCAACGGCTGCAAGAGTCCCTTCCTCAAGGTTCACGGCATATAGGGGTAGTTGTGGTTCGGTAATTCTTTGCTGAAACCAACTTGTTGGGGAATTTCCTGTCCCCGATTTGTAATCAAGCAAGATGAACTGATCAGAGTGTTCTAAACGGTCCAGCCGGTCGATTCGAACTCTGAACTTCAGTCCACCCAGTGAAAGTTCACCTTTTTCTTCTGATGCTTCGACAATAAAGGGAACTCGGCTTTTCTCCAAATCTAGCCAGTCATGGAGCAAGATATTGAGACGTCGCGCTTCCAATCTACGAAAATTTGTTTTGATCAACCCTGGATAGTATTTCTCAAAACGTTCCAGGGCTGCCTCGATACTATTTGTTATCCATTCCTGTACTTGAACTATACTCTCCAAAGCAGATGATCTATGTGCTTGATTCCAAAAGTTTTCAAGAGACCAGTGGACCAAATTTCCACGTTGAATCGGGGATAGTCCTGCTTGAGGAACGGTGGGATGCTTGGCACCCAGGCGATACTCAGCATAAGCCATTCTAGGACATAGAGCCTGAGCCTTGAGGACACTTGTTCCACCTCGAACGGCTGTACCCAAAGGGAGTGGCAAACCTATAGAATCGGAGATCGTTTCTAAAGTGATTTGATGGTTGGCAAAGTCTTTCCAGATTGGATTTAAACTTCTTGAATCTACAGCATCTTCGAACTCTTTAGGCCAATTGAGCCAGGGACTTTGGTGTACTTCACGACCGTCAATGGAGAGGGGACTACTTAGCACTAAATCGACTGCTTGGTTTTCCCATCGCGTTAAAAGATCCTGACTGCTCTCTTCCACTTGTTCGAAATGCATGGAGTTTAGGCCAAGTTTATTTTGTAAGGTTGCCGGTAGCAGGTTGGAATTTCTTGAATGTGGAGGGAACTGCTCTTCGGTCAAACCACAGATCCAGAGACCATCAATGGGAAGGTCTAAAAGATCCTGAGTATCCATGATCAGAATCTTTTCAGATACGTCCCCCTGAGTGGGATAGTACATCCGGTGCTGAAGCTGTCTGCGGGCTTGCTGAAGAAGGGTAGCCAACTGGATTGGGCCTAGGATGTTGTCCAATTGAGAAAGATCTTGGAATAATTCACGCTCCTCATCCCATTCTCTGCCTGGATGCCAGCCTAGACGTTGGCGAACCTGTCTCAAAAATTCAGTCCATTCTGAAGGTAGTTGTTTCTTAGGTGTGTTTGCAATGAGCTCTTTCAAGCTATCCAGTAATTCCAGAAAATGCGGACAACCAGTTTTTTCAGTTAGATGCCTCAATAGACTGTGGCTCACAGTGAGAGATTCTTTATCTCGTAAAGCCAGTTCTAACTGAATGAGAGATTCCTGAGAATCTTTTGATTTCCAGAAACTTGAACGAAGCACTTGGGAAAGCAGCTCAAGAGGAATTTTGGGATAGCTCGCGCTGGAGTGCAGTTGTAGGATTTCCCACCAATGATTCAGATGCTGAAAAGCCTTTAAATCCAAGAGAGGTTGCCCAGCGACTATTTGATAGACATCTTGGCTTGCATCAGTTTGCCATTCGAAATCTGGGATTAGCTGTTCATTCAACAAACGTCTCACGGTGTGCTGAACTCGGGAAAGTCCCGGAATCAATAAAGCCAATCTGGCTTCAGGCTTTTGCTTTCGGATGCTAGCCAGCCAGTCAATCGCAGTGCGAAGCTCTGACTCCTGATCTGCGAAGCAACGGGTAACAGGTTTTGTGGATTTCGGTCTAGATATTTCCCAATCGCTAAAAGTGCAGTTGCGGGGTTGAAGGGCTTGTCGAAGTTCATTAAGTAATAAATCTTCGCCTTTGCGAAAGCCAATAAACCAGAATTCTTCAGGAATAGGAATTTGGTCTTCCCTAATCCATTTCAGACAGTTGAATACTAGGTCTGCTTCGGTCCACCAGCCTTCTTTGTCACAGCGGTCTGTGAATGTCGTTTGCCATTTCGTGAATCTCTCCCAGGTGTGATTGGGTGGAAAGTCGTGAGGTTCTGAACTGAGATGGATTTGCCACAAACGATGAGTTTCTTGAACAGTTCGCACCAGTGGCAAAATTTGTAGAAAATCTTTTGAATCCTTAAGGTCCTCTCTGAGGATTTCCTCCCAAACCAGTTGTTCCTCACGCTTTTGTAAAACCCGACTAAGATTTTCGGGAAAAGTTACCTGCTCAAACAGCAACGCTTGATGGGCTAGTTGCAAAAGCCATCGCTCAATCTGCATGACTTGAGGCGGTTCCCAGACAGTTGAATTTTCCGGTTTCAGGTACTCGTAAAAGTATTTTCTGGCAATCGGAACGCTGTTGCTCTGTGCCAACAAGATGCAAGGGAGTTTAGTAGGGGTCATCAGGAACAAGAAGGGGCAAAGGGGCTGGCCCAGAGGAATGAGGCCAGCTTGGACTTGTGTGTTATTTCGTGAACTGGCCGATCCCTTTGGACTGCATTGCTTCCAGCAACTCGGTCATGATCTTTGGATCGTCAATGGTTGGTGGAACAGGGACATCTGTTTCAACAGCTAGCCTGCGGATGGTTTTTCGCAGGATTTTTCCAGAACGAGTTTTGGGGAGTCGAGCTACAATAGCGGCTTGACGGAAGTAAGCTACTGCGCCAATTTCTTGTCGAATCAGCAAGATAAGGTCTTGCTCAATTGATTCAGGCTCAGCAGTGACCCCATCTTTCAAGACGACAAAACCTACTGGCACCTGCCCTCTCAACTCATCATCAATTCCTACTACTGCACATTCAGCAACGGCAGCATGAGAGCCAATCAACTCCTCCATTTCTCCAGTGGAGAGCCGATGGCCGGCTACATTGATGTTGTCATCGGTCCTTCCCATCACGAAGACATAGCCATCTTCATCAAGATATCCTCCATCAGA
>CAJXNF010000429.1 GCA_913056375.1 uncultured Pseudomonadota bacterium
TCGCTCTGTATGCAACCCCGCATCATGCTCTTTGACGAGCCAACCTCAGCTCTGGATCCTGAAATGATCAAAGAGGTGTTGGACGTCATGATTGAGCTAGCAGAAACAGGAATGACGATGCTCGTAGTTACCCATGAAATGGGCTTTGCTCGAACAGTTGCGAATCGCGTGATCTTCATGGATGATGGACAGATTATTGAACAAAACGAACCAGAAGAATTCTTCAACAATCCACAGAGTGACCGCACCAAGCTGTTCCTTAGCCAGATTCTACAACATTGATCTTCAACAGTTTCAAAAGTGACCGAACAAAATCAACAGAAATCTTGTCACTGAATCTCCTCAAGAGTCCAACTCTCCCGAAATTCGGGCTCTTCTCATACATCCGGCCATTTCCTAACAATTTCTGATTGCCAAACTGCCTCTGGCCATCTTTTCCGGCCCCTAACACGTTGGATCTCATCGAGATATTTCACAACAGTTTCGCCCTCATAACCCAGTTCACGTAGAACACAGCCGAGAACTGTTCCAGTTCGACCTCGTCCTCCCCAGCAATGGACGACAACTCCTTTACAGGCACTTAGCGACTGGAGAATGGTGCTTGTTGCTGATCGTATTTTGCTGATTTCAAGTAATGGATTCTTGGGTGGATCCCCATGAACGAGATCTTCCAAGGGCAGGGAACAAACACTAGTCAGTGGAGTTGGTTCATGCTCCATTGGATGCAAGGAAACCAAATTTTTGAAGCCACAATCGTGAATGGACTGCCAAGGCCAATTGTTTTCTGGAAGACACATCCCTGCAAGTGGAATTGGATCTTGGAGTACCCAGTAAAAGTCTTCGGGAGAGCGAAGACCATGCACTTGGAGGCTGTTTTTCGGTGGAATCAACATTCTTGATCACTAATTTTCTTGGACCATCATCGGAGAGCTTCCAGATGTATGGATTCCCTATTCCAAAAAGACCATAAGAGCCAAGAAAATAACAAAAAATATTTTCTTAGGCCAGATGCAACTCTTGGCTCAAAGCGATCGACTTGCTTCGGTGAAAACCTGCTTGGGAATGTTGCGATTTGATGGAAGGTCTTGAAACAGGCATTTGGGGAATTTTGGGGAAGCGTTCAAGAGGAAGGCGAAACTGAATCTTTTCTTCGGTCACAGGAACTTCTTCAATTACAAGAGTTCTTCTGAGCGCTAGTCGGTCAAGGAGTCTCTGCACAAGATATTCAGGAGCCGAAGCACCTGCCGTCAAGCCCAAAACGTTGACATCATCCAACCACGCTAAATTCAGTTCGTCGGGTTCAGGAACCAAGCGGACTCTTTGACAGCCAACCTGTCTCGCCACTTCGGTCAGACGTGTCGAATTTGAGGAAGTAGGGCTGCCTAGCACAAGGAGCGCCTCAGCTCCTGATGCGATAGTCCGGGTTGCCTGCTGCCGGTTCGTTGTTGCGTAGCAAATGGTCTCCTTACGTGGCTCAATCAACTTGGGGAAGCGCTTGCGCAGTACCTCAACGATTTGCCCAGTATCTTCTACAGAGAGTGTCGTTTGCGTAACGTATGCGACCGGCTGATGGATGGGAATCTGAATATTTCGGGCAGCTTCAATATCATCAATCACCTGACAGTCTTTGGTAGGTAGATGCCCCAAAAGACCAATTATCTCAGGGTGATTTTTCTTACCAATTACCAACACTTGACAGCCGGCTTTGTGATGGCGAACCGCCTCTTGATGGACTCTGGCCACTAAGGGACAGGTGGCATCAATCGTAGGAAGTTCCCGTTCCTTAGCTGCATTGACAACAGATGGAGGAACGCCGTGAGCAGAGAACACAACTGGCACACCATCTGGAACCTCTGATAATTCCTCAACAAAGATCACACCTTTGGCTTCCATCTCTCTTAGAACGTGCTCATTGTGAACAATCGCATGGCGCACATAGATAGGGGCCCCATAGCGCTCCAGACAGGCTTCAACGATCTGGATGGCTCGGGTTACTCCAGCACAGAAACTCCGAGGCGCGGCCAGCAACACTTTCAACGGGAGATGTGATTCCATGAGAATTCTCGCTCAGGAGTCAAAAAGACCGGCAGAGGTCGCCGGAGGTCGAAGACTAACCAATGCAAAACCACATGAGGAAGGGTCAGAGCCGCAAGACCAATGAATATCACCTGCAAGCCACCCCACTCCAGAGCACGGTTGGGTAGCCAAATCCAGGCAAACAGAGCCATGACCATTGCAGCCAAACTTAGAGGACGAGCCTGCTTCCAAAATTGACGGAGTGGCTTTGATTCATTTGGAAAAAGCCACTGTGCCATCTCTTGGCTGTGCCGTAAGGAATGATGAAGGCAAAAGTAAAGAACAAAGCCTTCCAAGGGTGATAGTAGAACGAAGCAAAGTATGATCAGGATAGATTCTGTGATTTGTTCAATGATTTTCCCTAATGGACCACCAATCTGCCACCAGCGAGCATAAATCAGGACTCCAAGGAGACATAGAGGCGCAAAGAGTGTGGCTCCAAAAATTGCGATGCCTTGAGCGTGCTCGGTCAGCTCAGGTTGAAGCAACAGGGGAGCGAGCAGTTGCCCCGTTGTTTCAGTTGCAAAAAATGCTGGAGCGCAGAGTGGTAAAAGGCCCCGAAACGCAACATGTGTCCAGTAGAGCCTTTCTCCCAAATCCAATGCCGCAGTGTCTTCTTGCCCAAAGTGGAGAACTGACAACAGTAGAAAAAGAGAGAGCAGCAATTCTGGCCACTGGATCCAGCAGACGAGAACTAGCCCAAGTAGGCCCAGATAAAACAGTCCGAAACTGAATGGCCAAATTCGCCCTTGCATTGGTTCAAGCCAGGTACGGCCAACTTGATGATCTAAAGCGCCGTGCGGCAAGCCAAGCAGAGAAATCAGCAGAAACAGAAAGCCCCAGTGCCACTCTTGCCAAGCAAACCACTCCTTCATGCCTGCCAACAAGAGCAGCCCGCTAAGTAATAGAAAAAGTCGTTGCTGTCCCTCACTCAGTTGAATATTTGGCACTGACTAGACACCCTGAATCTGAGTAGTTTCCATTTCTTTTTTCTGCGAAAAGTTTGGAAAAAGACTTTGCTTGAGAAAGATTCCAGAGGGTAAACAAGTAGTTACTTCCCAT
>CAJXNF010000430.1 GCA_913056375.1 uncultured Pseudomonadota bacterium
GACTCCTATCAAAGCAGCCATGAAACCACAATGCGCACACGAAATAAAGATTACTCCAATGAAGCTACGTGCCCAGCGGGAATTGGGATGCCCACCAACGCTGCAGTGGGTACTCAAGCAAAGACAGCGAACCTACCTTTCACGCCCCTACCCAAAAATCAAACTACTCTAGTCAGCTGGAACGTACGCACTCTCATGCAACCTGAAAGTAAACCCCTACTCGCCGATAGCCTCCGAAACCGCGATGTGACAATTGCTTGCCTTCAGGAGACCCGTGTACCGGGAGACGCGAGCGTCATCCAAGACTCAAATGGTGCATCCTCTTACAAGATCTTCACTTCAGGCGGTGAAAACAGTGGACTACATGGTGTCGGCATTGCGATTCAACTGAAACTGGCCAACCACGTGATGTCCTGGCGACCTCTTGGTGCACGCTTATGTCACCTGAGACTTTTCGCAAAACCTTTCCCCGTCTCTATCATTTCCGCCTACAGTCCCACAGAAGACGCTGACCCCTGCGCCAAAGACACCTTCTACGCAAACCTCAGCGACCTCTTAGACTCAATTCCCAAAAAAGATTTCCTGCTGTTAGCCGGAGACTGGAATGCCAAACTAGGTGCTCCCCTCCCATCTGAGAATGCAGCCATCGGAAAATTCTCTCTTGGTGTCCGAAATGACAATGGTGAACGCCTTGCGCAGCTGGCCCTTACTAGAGGTTTGCTAGTCACCAACACGACATTCAAGAAAAACCCTCGCGCCCTGATCACCTGGATATCGAACGACCATCGAACAAAAAATAAGATTGATTATATCTTGACCAAACAACGCTGGCGATCCTCAATTTCCGATGTCACCTCCACACGGCACAACATCGTTCTTGACTCAGATCACAAGATGCTCCTAGCCAAAATCCGTGTCAAGTTGAAATCATACACCAAGAAAGCCCGTCAGAACAACCTCGACATGACCGCCCTTCAGATCCCAACTGTCCTGAACAACTACAAAAACGCTCTCTGCTCACTTCTCCCAGCATCGTTTGACGACCTTAGTGCTGAACAATCATGGTCCTCAATCCATAATGCGATGTCAACAGCGGCAGCGAGATCTCTGCCAAAGAAGGATCCCGTCCATAAACCCTGGCTCTCACCCGAATCTCTAACTCTGATAGCCCGGAGGGCCAAATGCCGCTCGAGAAAGACTATGAAAGCTGCCAGAAACGCAGTCAAGAAGAGTGTACGCGCCGACAAGATTGCCTACTACAGTAGACTAGCCGACCAGGTCCAGTTGGCCGATGAAGTTGGCAACACCCGCCTTGTCTACAAAACCATCAGAACGATCTCTGGCAGACGTACAACATGCAGCGAAGTTCTGAAAGATTCCAGTGGCCAACCCATCACAGACAGCAAAGACATGATCGAGACATGGGCAGCCCATTTCGAATCACTCCTGAACAACCCTGTGAACAGCTCAGCAAACATCAGCCCACGAGTTTCAGATATCCTCTCCAACGTCAACGATGGTATCCCTACCAGTGCAGAGGTAACTAATGCGCTCAAAGCCCTGAAAACTGGCAAAGCTCCCGGCACAGACCAGCTGCCTCCTGAACTCTACAAGTTTGCTGCCAATGAGCTCGCACCCCCTCTCTCGACACTATTCGGCAAAATATGGGAAGGTACTGACATCCCCAGCGATTGGAAAGATGCCATAATCGTCCCTGTGCACAAGAAGGGTGACAAGGCCCTCTGTTCCAACTATCGAGGTATCTCCTTACTGAACATTGCGTTCAAAGTGCTCGAACTAGTGATGCGTAAGAGAATCGAACCAGTCTATGCCCCTCTTGCACGCAAGAATCAGGCAGGCTTTAAGTGCGGTGTTGGTTGCAGGGATCAAATTTTCTCTCTCAGACAAATCCTTGAACAGAGAAACGAGTTCCATCGCCTTACATCTGTTGCTTTTATTGATTTCAAAGCAGCGTTTGACAGCGTCAACCGCGACTGCATATGGAAGATCGCTGCAAGCCTTGGACTCCCCAACAAAGTTATAAATGTACTACGTACGATGTACACAGAGAGTCGTAGCCAAGTCAGAGTGTACAACATGACATCGCGATCCTTTGACATCAAATCGGGTGTTCGCCAGGGCTCCATCCTAGCTCCCTTCCTATTCAATCTAATCATCGACCACATCATGATCTCCGCGCTTCAAACTGGTAAATTTGGTGTCTGCCTGGACGACACCGCCGTGGCAGATCTGGATTACGCTGATGATATTGCACTAATCGATGATAACATTGACGACATTCAAAGACTTCTTGACGCCCTTAACAGAGAAGCCGAGTCATGTGGTCTCAGAATTAACATAAAAAAGACTGAATTCTGCAGCAACCAAGAAGACGCTACCCTCTCATGCAACGGCGCAAAGCTCAACATGGTCGAACATTTCACCTACCTAGGGAGCTCGATCCAGCTCAATGGAGATATAGCCCGAGAAGTTAAATCCCGCATTGGCAGAGCTGCCCAGAGCTACAAGAACCTCGACAACTTCTGGAGTATGAAAAACATCCCCCGCTTTCTGAAAACTAAAGTCTACGATGCCTGTGTCACCAGTGTGCTTCTCTACTCCTGTGAAACCTGGCCGCTCCGCGCCTCAGAGCTGAAAAGTCTGATGGGGTTTGACAAAAGGTGCCGGCGAAGTATCCTTGGTGTCCCGGTTACCAGCAACCTTGACGTGACCATCAAACGTAGACGCCTGCGCTGGCTAGGCCATGTTCTTCGGATGCATGAGGACTGCCTGCCCAATGCCACCCTTGAGTTTGTAAAGGGCCCCTCTTGGAAGCGACCCCCTGGGGGTGTTAAAACCACCTGGCGAAGCATCGTACGCGAAGAACTCAAACAACACCTCAAGCCCCCTAAGATGACCCAGAAAAAGTGGAACGAAGAGTGGTTCAACATTGCCAAAGATTCTGCCATGCACCGGCCGCAATGGAGGGCTCTTATTCGTGACAGTTGTGGCGGGTAATAGTCGACACCGACTGAAAAGCCCGAGATGATGATGATGATGATGACATTGGAGCGCACACCATGCTTGGTCCCGGTAGACTATAACGGTACGAACAACCAAAACCACTTCATCCA
>CAJXNF010000431.1 GCA_913056375.1 uncultured Pseudomonadota bacterium
TAGCCACATGATTTGAGTCATCAAATAACGAATGAACCGCTCGACCGTGGGCGGTTCAATTCTAAATTTCTCAACGTTGAGCCAGAAGACCTTTGCTCCCTCTGAAGTGGGACTCCAAACCATTAACCATCGCATGAGCAATCTTTTGACGGTTCCTTGAATCCAAAATCAACTTGCGGTCTTTCGAATTATTCAAGTTCGCCACCTCCACCAAAACGGATGTAGGTATTTTGCTGTAACGCAAGATTGCAGGTAACGATTTCTTCCCTCCACGTATGTAATAGCCTCGAACTGCGTTGCTTCGGTGTGTAATCCACTTAGCATCTCGGAAACTATCGATCATCGTTTTACCCAACTCTCTACTATATTTTTCAGAAAGTTGATTGTCACCTTTACTGAAAGTGACTCTTCTCGTGTATTCTTTACGCTTTGTGTAAACGGACTTAACTACACCAAAAGCACGACTTCGTACCCGTCGATCTGGGTAATAAATCATAGCGCCCCGCAAGGAGTCGTGCAGAGCATCCCCATGCACACTGATCAGGACAATCTGGTCTGAAGGCACACCTTTTTTACGTAATTTCAGATAGATATGATTGACCAGAAAAACCCGCATGTTGACTCCAACCCGAGCGTTTTCGAGGCCGTAACGTGGGTTGACCAGCAGTTCCTCATCACGATCAACTTTCTCGCTTAGAAAATTAATCGGGGCCGACTGACTTCGATCTCTGACCGTTTCATGGACCACAAATCCAGATTGTTTTAGATCAGGCAACATCCTTTGAACAATGTCATAGACCACATCATCTTCATACACTTTATCGCCATTTTTCGGATCCCCTGCTACTGCACCCGGATCAGCCCCTCCATGTCCTGAATCGAGAATGATATGGATCTGATCTTTTGCGCTGACAACATTCTTTGAGGATTTACTCTTGGATTTTTTTTCCTGAATTGGGGCTTTCTTGACTTCTTCTTTTTTTGCTTCTTTCACAGAGTTTTTAGCGATCTGAGGCACAACTTTTTTCAAGTGGACGTCTGGTGCGGGTGGCGGTACTGGAGGGGGTTTGATGTGTAGTTCCTCTTCATCATCCTCGTGATCAACTTCGTCATCATTTTCAGCAACCGTAACGGTCCCTCCTCCTCCAGATAAATCCAGATACTCATCACTTACCCACTCGAGTGGAAAGCGAACTAGTTGGCCAGTCTGGATCAATCTTGCGTTGTTGATATCGTTTAATTCAAGAAGTTCTTTGGCCATTCGATCTACCTCCTCATGCAGGAGTCGACCGGTAAATCTTGCTACTACCGAAGAATATATCGTGTCTCCGGATGACATCTTATACGCAGCAAAGCGCCTTCCCTTGGAATCAGCTTTGACCAACAATGGCTCTTTGACTTTTAGGGGCTGTAATTCCAACCCCTCCCTCAACCAATCCCAAGGAATCTCAACTACATCCCCAATTTTGAGAGAACGACCTTGGTTCCTTAGTTTATTATGTCGAATGAGGTGTCTGGCTCCAATCTCTCTCTTGGCAAACACACCAGAGATCAAACTGACTGTCTCCCACTTGTAGGTTACTCTATGGCGCCATCCCCCTGCCCCACTAGCATCTTCTGGAAACATTGCTTTCAAGGCAGCTCCCTGGAGTGCATCATTTAGAGACCAAAACGGGATCGGAACAAAGCGATGTTGATAAAGTGGCTTGTTCCCATTATATTTTGTGATTTTTTTGTGATCATTACGCCAATCATCAAGAACCCTTTTGCCCATCTTGTAGGTTCCTTCGCCGGCTCTTGGCTTGATCAAAACCTCAAAGCTGTTATTGGCTCTCTTAACGCGCATGATGTCTTCATCATTAAATATAAATTCTTGATAATCCTTTGTTTTTTTAGCCTCTGCCGCAATCGGCAAGAGTAGTAAGAAACAGAATGTAAGATGGAAAAGCAAAGCTTTTGGATTCATGAAAACAGGCTTCGTTCAGGTTCTCAAAGTGGGGAGCACATCATGCGCGGTAGGCCATCCAGGCGGAATCTAAATAAGTAACTTTTGACAAGAACTGTGCCAACAATTTAGGGAGAAATTTATGGGCGTGCAGGGCCGTGTTCTCGCACAAAATAGACGTGCGCGGTTTGAGTATGAAATCTTGAAAACTTACGAAGTGGGAATTGAGCTGAAAGGAACCGAAGTCAAAAGTATTCGCGAGGGAAAAATAAACTTGAGCGAGAGCTACTGCCGGGTCACGGAACTAATGGAAGGCTGGTTGATGCAGTGCCATATTTCCCCGTATGATTTTGGAAACCGACACAACCATGATCCAGTTCGTCCGAGAAGACTACTTCTTCACAAGGGTGAGCTTCGTAGATTGTATGGTCAAATTCGTGAAGCTGGACTTACGATTGTCCCCCTAAAAGTGTATCTAAAGAAAGGTCTCATCAAATTGGAGATCGCCTTGGTGAAGGGGAAAAAGATTCATGACAAGCGAGAAACCCTTAAAAAGAAGGAAGTGAATCGAGAAATGGAAAGAGCACTCAAGCAAAGAGACTGAGAATGGTATTACAGTCACCTGAAAAAGATTGGTTGGCACTTAGCCTAGTTGCAGGAGTGGGCACCCAGACTCTGCAAAAACTTTCAGAGACCTTCGGTGGTCTCTCCCAAATTTGGCAAAAATCCTCTGATCAACTCCAACAATTGGGCCTCCGAAAAGATGTCATTGAGCGATTACCAAAAGCAATGGATGTTCGAAGTTTCCAGATGGAAAAAAGGTTAATCGAATCATCTCCCAATCTTCGATTACTTTGTCCAGAAAGTGAGGGATTCCCAGCTAATCTATTACAGATTCATAGTGTTCCTTCAGTACTTTATGTAAAAGGTGAGTTACCCAATGCACATAATTTATGTTTAGGAATCGTGGGATCAAGGTCCTGTACCAGTTACGGAAGAGAGCAAACCAAAAGACTGGTAAATGAACTTGCTGAGTTGGTTCCAGATGCATTTGTAATCAGTGGGTTGGCTCGAGGAATCGATACCGTAGCGCACGAGGCCGCCTTGGAAGCTGGGTTAAGAACAATTGCTGTTTTGGCTGGGGGACTCCAGCACATCTACCCTCCTGAAAAC
>CAJXNF010000432.1 GCA_913056375.1 uncultured Pseudomonadota bacterium
ATAAATTATAGGGATCGTATTGTCGGCTTTCTTCCATGGCATGGGAACGTTCCCCAAAGCTGCCTTCGTTTTCTTGAGAGAAACCTTCAGTGGCTCTGGTTTTTTGGTGGTTCCCTAGTTCTGCTGGGTGCTTTTATCGCTTGGTTAGTCTCCAGACAATTGCTGAAACCGGTGCATGAGTTAAAGAAAGGAACAGAAAAACTAAGAGAGCACCAACTAGACACGCGTATTCCAGTAGCAACCTCTGATGAGTTAGGGCAATTGGCGCAAGCCTTCAATGAAATGGCCGCTGCTCTCCAAAATTACGAATTCCAGAGGCAGCAGTGGCTTGCAGATACTGCCCATGAGCTGAGGACTCCACTTTCAATCTTGAAGGGAGAAATTGAGGCGCTGGAAGATGGCGTCCGTTCTTTCGATCAAAATAGCCTAGCCTCCTTGCATCAGGAGACAACTCGACTACAGAGAATCGTTGAAGATCTCCGCCTCATCAATCATCTTGAACTAGGCAAGCTCGAACTCTTTCTGAAACCTCTTGAAATCAATAAACTAGTGACAGAGGCTTTGAAACAGGCGCAAACTCGATTAGATGCAGCGAGAGTGAAGGTTAACTGGACACCAACACAAGCTCAACTTCTCATAAATGGAGATTACGACCGCCTACATCAGGTTCTTTTAAACTTGATGGAAAACACAGCCCGCCATGCCCCAGAGAGTACTCTGGAAGTTCGCAGTGGTTTTGACCAGAATGAAGTTGTTCTATTGCTAAGTGACAATGGACCCGGAGTTTCGGAGGCAGATTTACCACATTTATTCGACAGATTCTATAGAACTGAGCAGTCAAGGAATCGAGTCAGTGGTGGAAGTGGGCTAGGCTTGGCGATCTGCCAGGAACTGATGCAGGCGCATCAGGGGAGGATATGTGCTCGGAGGGGATCTTTCGGCGGCCTGGAGGTCGAATTGCGTTGGCCCCTTCTTAAGGAGAATACCGAATGAAAACAGGCCGTGGTTCAATAAATAACACACAGCCTGCTCTTACAATTTTGAATCAGCCAAACATGTCGTAGGTGATACTATCGTACCAGCCTTGTGCATAGGTGGCTTCTGTCTTGCGAACAATTGCACTGGCATCTTTGGGACTCACACCCCCAGCACCTTCGACACCTGAGATTGCTCCTTCCTTGACACTGTAAACTGCTGCCACTGAAACGCTGTAATCAGGCGTGACATAACTATAGCAAGTATTAGCGAAGGATGGGGAAACGGGGTCCTCACCCCAGAACATTGAGACGACAGCCGCAGCAGCTACTTTACCCTGACTATTTGCAGAAAAACCAGACTTCGGCATCGCTCCAGCCTTGCAAGCATCACCAATGACATGGACGTTTGGAACCAACTTGGATTCGAAGGTAACGTGATCTACTGGACACCAACCGCTATCATCAGCCAATCCAGATTTTCGTGCTACTGCTCCAGCCCATTGAGCTGGGATGTAGTTGATCACATCTCCTTCTTCCCAACCAAACTCAGTATTGAGCCTCATTCCTTCAGCGTCAATCTCTGAAACCTTACCTCCAGCAGTCTCTGAGCGCCACTCAATCAAATCTCCATAGTGCATGTCCCAACCATCTGTGAATAGGGGCTGCTTCGAGAATTTTTCCTTCTGATCCAAGATAATAATCTTTGAGTTAGGCTTATTATTTTTGAGGTAATGAGCAATCATCGATGCGCGCTCATAGGGCCCTGGAGGACAGCGGTAGGGATTCCCAGGCGGACAAATGATAACGGTTCCACCATTAGCCATTGCCTCTAGCTGCCTTCTAAGCTGCATCGTTTGGGGACCTGCTTTCCATGAATGAGTAATCTTTTTTTCAATCCCTTGGGAATGCCATGGCATTTTGTCGTAGCGAACATCTATGCCTGGAGAGACAATTGCTCTATCGAAAGGAATCTTTGAGCCGTCCTCCAGAATGACCGCATTGCTCTTAACTTGATAAGCCTTTGCCCTGACAAAATTGACCCCATACTTGCTCTGCAAAGTTTTGTAGTCATGGGCAATATCTGTCATGCCCTTTACGCCGCCAACGACCAAGTTACTGAAAGGGCAGGTATAGTAGGTTGAATTTGGTTCAACCAGTGTGACCTCCATATCACGGTCCATCATTCTCAGGTACTTCGCAGCAGTAGCTCCACCAAAACCACCACCAACTACAACAACTCTGGGTTTCTTTCGAAACACAAGGGAGCTTGTTGTACACCCCGTCATCAGACCAAGACTTCCTAATCCAGCTAATTTACCAAATTGTCTTCGAGTCAGCTTTGCCATAATTTTCTCCATTTATTTGCTTGGTGCGAATTTACCGAGGTAGGCAGACAATAATTTAATTTCCTCATCAGTGTAGCCCTTAGCAATCCGATTCATTACAGTTGCTGGGCGCTCACCAGCCTTGAATTGCAACATTGCTTTCTCGATGTAATCTGCTGTTCTGCCTTGAATTTTTGGAATGGAGCCAGGACTTGCTCCGTTAGTTCCATGACAAGATGCACATGAAAGGGCTAGAACCATTCCTTTGTCTGCAGCAAAAGCTGACATTGGAAGAAATGCAGCCCCTAAGAGACTGCTTCCAATCAATAATCCCAAAATCTTCTTCATGAGAAACTCCATTGAAGAGAATTAATATTGTGATTGTTAAAGTATTTGGTCAGATGGTGAACTACAATAAATATGACAAATGTCAAGGACATTTGTGTACATATGTATTGAATGACAACCTTGGTAAGTCACCAATTTTGTGGGATTGTGTAGCAAATTCTCATTAACCAACAATAAAATTGATTTATGAAAATCTCTTCTTTTCTTCTCACTCTGATGACTTGTTTGCTGCTGCTAAGCTGTAGCAATGCCATCCAGGATCCAAATTTAGGCCCTGACTTTAATCCGAATAAAGTTCCCCAAGAGAGGACTTCGTTGCGTCAACTTGCTAATTGTGAAGACTATAGACGCTCCTTCACAAACTCCATCACGCGTCAACTACTCGATCAAGGACTACTGCGAGTGATGCCAATGATGATGGAGATGGCAGTGAGTTCTGATGTTGCAGTCAGCGCAGATGCCAACTCT
>CAJXNF010000433.1 GCA_913056375.1 uncultured Pseudomonadota bacterium
TATCTGATCTTTGTGGAACGCAACACTCCCTGCCGAGTATTGGTTGCCGAATTGGAGAAGGAAACCCTTGACGTCGGTGATCGATTGTTGCAGGAATCTTTGGTCGAGTACGAAGCCTATGCGGCTCCTCCAGAATTTGACGATCCTGCTTGAACAAAAACCATCTCTGAAAATGAGATCTTAGATTCATCAAATCCCTAACCCAAAAAATAACATGGCTTTTTTACAAATTCTGATCCTGGCTACGATTCTGGGTCTCTTCATTGGGGCTTTCACGTTGCTCTTGGCTGGCAGTGAACGAGCGCTACGATTTCCAGGATTGGCCATCATTCCGGGGGCTTTGGTTGGTTTGGATCTTGGGCTCACCTCACAGTGGGGTGAGTTCAGCTTGCTGGTCATTGGGGGACTGACCGGTTATTTTCTGATGCTTGGCTTTTGGCGTGATCGCCCCGCAGTTCAAGGTCTGTTGCCCTTGAACAATCAAAGTTCCAACAAAGATGAACCTACCCTTGGTGATTCAACAACCGATGGGAAGTCGGAAGATCAATTGGCGAACTATATTTGAGAGTTGGCTGAATCCAGGCAACTGGCTACCCTGTCAATGTTGGCAGTGTGGACAAGCCCTTGGGGGAGATACGGAAGGGCCCTTCACCAACCTGCTGTGCTATTCATGCGAGGTCAACCTACCTTGGATCAGGACTCACTGTCTGCGTTGCGCACAACCCACCTTGAACCCATCCCAATTCGGCTGCTCAGCCTGCAAGAATTTTCCAACCTGGCATCTGGACGAATGTCACAGCATCTTGCGATACGAAGATTCGATTCGAGAGTGGCTGCTGAGCTTCAAGTTCTTCCAACAAACGAGGCTCCGCAAATTGCTGGGGACGCTTTTTCATGAAGGACTGATGATGCAGGGAGTCGAGTTGACTGGGCAGTTAGTTCCTGTCCCTCTCTCCAACAGTCGCTTGCGCCAGAGACAGTTCAACCAGGCTCAATTGCTCGCATTGGAAATTCAGCGACACCTCTCCACCTTAAGCCTGCCCAAGACCAATCCGATTACCCGAAAAATCCAAGGATCCAGTCAAGCGACCACCTTGAACATTGAACAACGACGCAAGAATGTGCAGAATGTTTTTGAGGTTCATTTCACGCAAGCACCTGATCGTGTCTGGCTTGTGGATGACGTAATGACCTCGGGGGCAACCCTGAATGAGATTGCGCGTGTTCTCAAAAAATCTGGGGTGACTTTTGTGGGCAGCTTAACGCTCGCTCGACGCTTGTTGGATTCCTAAAGCAAACACTCATGGCCTCTTCCCTTCTCTCCAATCCAATCAATCAACGACGCCTGCGGGCTTTCCGCGCCAACCGACGAGGCTATTGGTCCCTCTGGTTCTTCCTCCTTCTCTTCCTTTTCAGTCTACTGGCCGAACTCATTTCCAATGACAAGCCGCTGCTGATTCGCTTTGATGGAGAGTTTTACACGCCCTTTCTGGTGGAGTATCCCGAGACTCAATTTGGTGGAGAGTTTGCGACCGAGGCGGAATATACCGACCCCTTTGTCAAGGACCTGATCGAAGAAAAGGGTTGGATCCTCTGGCCAATGATTCGCTACAGCTATGACACGATCAACTACAACCTGAGTGTCCCTGCTCCAGCCCCTCCCTCTACAGAAAACTGGCTGGGAACTGACGACCAGGGACGTGACGTGATGGCGCGCTTGATTTACGGCTTTCGCATCTCGGTCCTATTCGGACTCTGCCTGACGGTCTTCAGCTCGATCCTTGGTGTGGCGTTTGGGGCTCTGCAAGGCTACTACGGAGGCTGGGTCGATCTGGGGGGTCAGCGCTTCATTGAAGTCTGGTCTGGATTACCGGTGCTGTTCCTGTTGATCATTCTCTCCAGCTTTGTGGAACCCAATTTCTGGTGGCTGCTCGGCATCATGCTCTTGTTCAGTTGGATGGGACTCGTCGGGGTCGTTCGGGCTGAGTTTCTTCGAGGTCGTAATCTCGAATACGTCCGGGCCGCCCAAGCTCTTGGACTGAGCAACGCCACGATCATGCGGCGTCACATCCTGCCTAACGCAATGGTCGCCACCCTGACCTTCCTGCCCTTTCTGCTCAACAGCTCGATCACCACGCTAACCTCCCTCGACTTCCTGGGGTTTGGTCTGCCAGTTGGTTCGCCTTCGCTGGGTGAACTCCTTGCACAGGGCAAAGCCAATATTCACGCACCCTGGCTCGGTCTCTCCGGCTTCTTTGTGTTGGCTTTGATGCTCAGCCTGCTTGTCTTCATTGGCGAGGGTGTTCGGGATGCCTTTGATCCGAGGCATCGGGGTTGATGCGGGTCAGGCATCAAAGATAGAAAAATCGACAGTTTTTCTGACAAGTTTGTTGCTTCACAAGCAAATTTTTCAGAAATTAGCTAAAGAAATCTTTCAGGAATTGTGATAAATCTCCCTCTGTTTTCGAATAAAAACAGCTTTTCTCCCGTGGTTTCCAACTCTAGACTCAGTATCTCATGCGTTTGCTCTCTCTGATTCAGACTCTTCTTCTTTTACTCTTTTTCGCACTTGGCTTTTCCCTCAGCACTTGCGCACCTCTCCCCAAGGAAGGGGAATACAAGGAAGAATTTCAACTCACCCTCCAACTCCAAACTCGTAACAGCAATCGGCTGGGTCGTACCAACTCGATTAGCAAGAGAAAATCTGAATTTGCAGAACTATATTCTGGGACTTTCAGCCAAATGTCTAAAGTTACATTGGGTTCACCGAGTACAGTTGCCTTCGATAATGTTCCACCTGATACCTACCAAATCCGTCTATTCAGGCTTGATCAAGATCTCCCCGATGGCACGACTGATTTCGGTAGCAGTGTCATCGATCTTGGGATTAGTCAGGATCCATTCACAGTGAGTTCCAGCTCCGCCACGATTTCAGTCATAATTCAACTAATCAGGGAAGCTGTTTTCCTGGATTCTCCCGTCGAGGGATTGAACTACACCGCAGGTGGGATTACGGGAACAACAGATCAGGATGGCCTGATCTACTATTTCCCTAACGATTCAATCAATCTCAATTTGGGCAGCCTGGATCTTGGGAACTTCACCAATCCTGGCGACA
>CAJXNF010000434.1 GCA_913056375.1 uncultured Pseudomonadota bacterium
GGAGTGGAGCTTTGGGATCCGGGACATGGAGATGCAAGAGAGGGTTGAGGAAGCTCGTGATGAGGGTGCCGAGGTAGTGATCGTGCTTTCCCACAACGGGATGGATGTCGACCTGAAGATGGCTAGCCGAGTTTCAGGGATTGACGCAATTATGGGTGGACACACCCACGATGGTGTTCCTCAGCCGATCAGAGTCAAGGATCCTGATGGTAACCATACGTTGGTGATCAACTCTGGTTCCAACAGTAAGTTCCTGTCATTGCTCGACTTGGATGTGCAGGATGGGAAGGTTAAGGATTTCCGTTACAAACTGCTCCCTGTCTTCTCTGAACTCCTACCAGCTGATCCAGAGATGAGCGCTTACATCCAATCGGTTCGGGAACCCTAAGGACAGCAGTTGAATGAGCAACTGGCTGTCACAGAAGATACCCTTTATCGCCGGGGTAATTTTAACGGCACGTTTGACCAGGTAATTTGTGATGCTTTGATGCAGGAGTTAAATGCTCCGATTTCCTTCTCACCGGGTTTCCGCTGGGGAGTTTCTGTCCTACCCGGACAACCCATCACTTTTGATGAGGTGATGACCCAGACGGCTATGACCTATGGGACCGTTACTCGTAATGAACTCAGTGGTGAGCAGATCAAGACGATCCTTGAAGATGTCGCCGACAATCTTTTCAATACGGATCCTTATTACCAACAAGGTGGTGACATGGTTCGCGTTGGGGGCCTGAAATACTCGTTGGATCCTACTGAAAAAATTGGAAATCGCATCTCTGATCTGGAGTTGGATGGTCAGCCCCTGGATGCCAACAAGAACTATCCTGTTGGTGGCTGGGCTAGTGTCGCGGCTCCTCTTGAAGGCAAGCAGATCTGGGAAGTCGTCTCAGATTACTTGCGTGATAAGAAAGTTATCCGGGATGTGGAACCCAATCTCCCTAAATTGAAGGGTGTTGAAAACAACCCTGGAATTGTTCTTTAAACTTTGCATCGCAAATTCACTCAAATCATTGTCATGAGCAAATCTTCTCAAGGAGAAATAATGGCAAAAACTAATACAACGGAAATCTCTACGGAACCAAATGGTGATTTGGATCGTCGTAGCTTCTTGCGAAAGTCACTTGCGGCTGGTGGTGCTGTAGCTGCAGCCAGCGCTGGTGCAACTCAAGCGCTAGCAGAGGTGAACCCCGCCAATCTACCTCCCAATAAACCGATTTGGTCGCAGATGCTTGGGCCAGGCGTGACTCAAAGCCCATACGGAAGCCCCTCACCTCATGAGGCACATGTAGTGCGACGCAATGTAGGCTGGCTGACTTCTTCGACACAGTCTTCGATCAACTTCACACCACTGCAGGATCTGCACGGCATCATCACACCTAATGGACTTCACTTCGAGCGGCATCATGGTGGAGTACCTGCCATCAATCCAAATGAGCATCGGCTGATCATTCATGGGATGGTCAAGTACCCCTTGATGTTCACGATGGAGGAGTTGATGCGCTTCCCAAGTGAATCACACATTCATTTCATCGAATGCCCTGCAAACGGAGGCATGGAATGGAAGGGCGCACAAATGGAGTCCGTTCAGTTCACCCATGGCATGGTCAGTTGCTGTGAATGGACCGGAGTCAAGGTCTCCACTCTGTTGGATGAGGTTGGTGTGGATCCAAAAGGTACTTGGGTGCTTGCAGAAGGCGCTGATGGAGGAGCAATGGATCGTTCCATTCCGATGGAAAAAATGATGGACGATGCGATGATCTGTTGGGCTCAAAACGGTGAACGTCTTCGTCCTGAGCAGGGTTATCCCATTCGTCTATTGGTCCCAGGTTTTGAAGGCAATATGAACATCAAGTGGATTCGACGTCTCAAGGTTGGCACAGCTCCATGGATGACTCGTGAGGAGACTTCGAAATATACAGACCTGATGGATGACGGTACTGCCCGCCAGTTCACTTTTGTACAAGAAACCAACTCCTGCATCACTTATCCGTCAGCAGGCCAACAGATGAGCCATAAGGGCTTCCACGAAATCACCGGTTTGGCTTGGTCGGGTCGTGGCAAGATCAAACAGGTAGATGTCTCTGTAGATGGGGGCCGCAACTGGAGAACGGCCAAGCTACAAGAGCCCGTGATGAGCAAGTGCTTGACACGCTTCCGAATCCCCTGGCAGTGGAACGGGGAGAAAGCTCAGTTGCAAAGCCGAGCGATTGATGAAACTGGATACGTCCAGCCGACGCTTGCGCAGCTACGTAAGGTTCGTGGGGTAAACTCGATCTATCATAAGAACAGCATTTACACCTGGGAAATCGACACAAATGGGGGGATTAAGAATGTTCAACTCGGCTAAGTTTATTGGGGGATTTCTAGGCAGCTTGTTACTGGTCTGTCCTCTGCTTGCAGAACCTCTGCAATACAAGCTTGGGCGCATTGCCACAGACAAGGAAATCGCTGGTTGGGATATCAGCATTGGACCAGATGGCAGCAACTTACCTGAGGCTAGGGGAACTGTCCTCCAAGGAGAGAAACTCTATCAAACCAAGTGCGCTTACTGCCATGGAGAATTTGGAGAGGCCGTTGGACGATGGCCTGTTCTAATGGGTGGTGAGGAATCTCTGGCTACCATGGAACCTGTAAAAACGGTTGGCAGTTACTGGCCCTACGCAACGTCCGTCTTCAGCTACATCCGTCGGGCAATGCCTTTCTACAATCCACAATCGCTCTCTGATGAGGAAACCTATGCTATCACGGCCTACGTTTTCTACCTCAACGATTTGGTGGATGAGGAATTTGAGTTGAACAATGAATCGATCATGGAGATCGAAATGCCCAATAGTGCGGGCTTCTATGGTCCAGATCCCCGTCCTGACGTTCAAAACGTGGCCTGCATGAAGAACTGTGTCACTGGCCAAGGTCTCTAACCTTCTTACAAAAGGTCAGTTCTCTGCTGGCCTTTTCCCGCCTTTTGCTCTATCCCTTCCCTTCCATCAACGATTTTTTTGTTCATTCGGAGATTTAGGAGTTCTATGTTGATCCGAATGATTTAATTTAAGAAACCTATGTCCTCCGCACTCCCCCTGATATACCATCCTGACTATGATGTCCCCGAA
>CAJXNF010000435.1 GCA_913056375.1 uncultured Pseudomonadota bacterium
GTCCTATCCGTTATAGCCGAACGAAATTAATGCATAACTAAATTATAGTCGAATAAAATTTCATTGTCAAAGATACTTCGTCGCTCAGCTTGGCAGTGAGCTTTCAGTGACGTAACTATCGAGTAATTTTAACCAGTCGTGAGAGCAAATGAAAATTGATGCATGCAATAGTTTAGAAGCCCGTTCGGTTATATTATCTTTCGGCTGAAACCTCGGCTGCCCAATACCCAACTTGCACTCTCCTTCAAATGACAAACAATAGTAGTGGCACTTGGAAGAACATACCTGAGTTGTGGTCAAATCAAAAGTCAACAGTTCAGGTTGGGCCACTCAACATCATGTTGAAATTCCATTCCATGCTCTGATATGCTTGGTCGAATAGAAATCCGTGCATGGTCTCTCAATGGAATCGCATACAAAAAAAATGTGCTCGTAAGGTACTTGAAAATACACAAAACACAACAGTGGAAAATCTCAGCCAACTTAACTCCTGCCCATTCTGAGGTGGGAAACTGGCTTAGCATTTCGATCAAATCAGCTGAAACATCTTTTGAAGCATCCTGAGTTAACTGTAATTCAATCCAGAATTGCCACATTTTTTCAGATGGTACATTGCCCTCCAAGGTCTCCAGGATTCTTTGCTTAGCCTGTTTGTTGAGCCCTATCTTTTGTTCAAGCGAGACAACCTGAAGAATCAAATTTTCGTTCTCAGGTTGTTTAGATAGAAGTCTCAACAAGAGCTTGTGGGCTTCTAGTGGTCTTTGAATTCCTTGGTAAAATGTCGCTAGTTCTTGATAGATCTCAGAATGGTTTGGATATCGTTCGAGCCCTTTCAATTGATGCTTTTCGTAAGATTCAAATTCCAATTCGTTGAGGTAAAGCATCCCCAGAGTTTGGTGCAGTGCGAATGAAGTCCTCTCGGGCTTCTGCATCCATGATTCCATCAATTGAATGGCCTCTCTTGAGCGATTTAATCGTTCGTAGCATTCAGCGAGTTGCTGCAAAGCCCAACGATTTTCTGGATTGGTTCTCAAGCCTTCTTGAAGCCAAAAGCTAGCGTCTTCCCAGCGTTTAGAAACAAGATAAAGTTGCGCGAGGCGCAATTGAGCCCATGTGTAATCGGATCTGAGGGCCAATGCGGATTGGAGTAGTCGGCGACCTTCATCTTCATTACCACTTTGCCAGATGACTGTGCCAAGATGAGCAAGTGTCCAGGAGTCTCTCGGGAATCGGTCGTTCATCACTAGGAGAGTCTGGCTGAGGTCTTTCATCGCACTCTGATCACCTTGATCAAGCAATTCTTCCAAAAGGGAGGCATACATCTGGAGAAGATTATAGTCTTCGGGCTCCAGCCTGAGCGCCTTTTTGATGGCTTCGACGGCGGAATGAAGTTCCCCAGCTTGTTTTTGTAGAATTGCGATTTGCTGCCAGACTGCAGCT
The DNA here is from genome assembly GCA_913056375.1 of uncultured Pseudomonadota bacterium. Lineage (GTDB taxonomy): Bacteria > SAR324 > SAR324 > SAR324 > NAC60-12 > JCVI-SCAAA005. The sequence goes on from CAJXNF010000435.1 coordinate 1,441, forward strand.
TGTTGGGTGTTAAAGTTCGCTGCAGTTTTGAAAGCCGCCAGCGCTTCGGTTGTCTGGTTTTGGCGACTGTGGAGCATTCCTTTCCAGAACCAGGCTTCTGGAAGTTCAGTATTCAGTTGAAGTGCTTCTGAGAGGTCATTCAGTGCAGCTTGATTTTCTCCAGCTTGGGCTCGAAGTTGGGCTCGATCTAAGAAGAGACTTGCACAATTACAGGATTGAAGTCGTTCTTCGCTGTAATAATCCAATGCTGCTGTGTTTTGTCCAGAACTTAAATATAGACGCCCCAACGAGGAGGCTAGTCGCTCAGAGGTTGGAATGTTTTTTAACCCTGCTTCATAAACTTGTTCTGCTTCAAGAAGTTGCCCGGTTGAGTGATAGTACGATGCCAAACGGAGGTATCCCAACTCGTTGCTTGGATCGATTAGTAAAGCTTCCCATTCAGCATATGCGGGATCCTGCGGCGCTAATTGAACGTGCAGGCATCCGTTCAAAGTCCCTAAACTGCAGATAAAACCAGCCAAAATCGTTAGATCTTTTACAAGTGAAAAGGCAATCCGCATACTGTTCTTGTATGAAGCGTTTCTTGTAATTATAGAGGGATCTCTGTAAAACGAATCACAACCATGAAAAAATTGATTCTACCGAAACCAAGCGAGCGAAACAAAGCATTTTCCAAACCCAAATGACAATAACTCTAAGACAGCTTGCGGAACAGGCTAGAAGCGCATCGAGGCAACTAGCTAATCTTTCAACTGAACGAAAAAATGAAGTACTTTTGGCATTTGCTAAAAAGATTCGGGAAAATACTGAGCTCATTCTAGCGGCCAATAAAAAAGACTTGGAGTCTGCGGACAGATTGAAGATTCAGGGAGAGCTGAGCGACAGTTCTATCCAACGTCTCAAGCTGAACGCTGGGAAAATTGAGCAAATGGCAAAAAATTTTGAGAGTGTTGCTGCTCTTCCTGATCCAGTAGGCCAAGTTCAACTGGCGACTAGGCTCGATGAAGGGCTGGATTTGCATCGAGTATCTTGTCCCATCGGAGTGCTGCTGGTGATTTTTGAATCACGGCCTGAGGTGGTAGTACAGATCTCAGCATTGACTCTGAAATCTGGAAACGCTGTCATTCTTAAAGGTGGTAAGGAAGCTTCTGAATCAAATGCGTGTTTGTTCGGCATTCTTGATCAGGTCCTCGGTGAGTTTACTGATCTGCCGGCTGGCACTGTGAATTTACTACAAAGTCGTGAGGCTGTCAGCGAGATTGTACAGCAGAATGATTGCCTTGATCTGATCATCCCAAGAGGTAGTAACGCGCTTGTGCAGCACATCCAACAACATTCAAGAGTTCCAGTGCTTGCTCATGCGGATGGTATTTGTCACGTCTACTGGGATCGATTTGCAAGCATAAGCAAAGCAATGGAAATTATTATTGATGCCAAGACAGAATACCCAGCGGTCTGTAATGCCATGGAGACGTTATTGATTCATGATCAAATTCCAGAAAGTGAAATCAGGCAGGTGCTTACGAATTTATTGGAAGCTGGAGTCGAGCTACGGGTCTGTTCAGCAATCATGAAAAAATTCAGTAGTAAATTAGACAGATTGGTTCACGCATCTGAACAGGACTGGTCAACAGAATACACAGATCTGATTTTGTCAG
>CAJXNF010000436.1 GCA_913056375.1 uncultured Pseudomonadota bacterium
GGGGTCGATAAAACCCACAACACCTGGTATCAACCACTTCAGGATGAAAAGGATATACAGCGAGCCGTTCATTGGTTGTTGTCCCATGAAGGGCTCTTTCTGAATTCTGTAGGGGATGTGAATCTCTTACCACTGGTTCTGAAAGCAGCTGAAAACAGAGGAAAGCGCCCAAGTCAGAAGCAAATGGAAGATTTTAAGGAGAAAGCGGGGCTTGTTTCAATTTTTGGGATCTGAGCACTGATTTCTAAAAACTGTTGCGTTAAAAAGTCGAACAGCAACATTTTGATTTAATGCTCGTGCTTAAATTTGGAGGAAGTCTATTCGCTGTTGAACGAATAGTTTCAGTCCAACTCAGGGATTGGTCAATTGAGAACTGTTCTGGAAGGACTTCTACCGGTACTCGAAACCGCAAACTCAAAAGATGCTACCGAAGCTCTTAAGCAAGCAGAATCGCTAATTGGTGAGGTACCTGGCAGTTATGGAATCAAATCACCACTGAGCAAGGCAAGACGCTTATTCAGAAAGGAGGATGCAGACCGTGAGAAAGCTCGGGAGTTTGTGGATGAAAGCTTGAGTGTTCTTGCCTCAGAGATTGCTTGGAGGCAAGACGCCAAACAGAATGTGCTGCCTGCAATTCGGGAATATGCAGAGGCGCTGAAACCTACAGTTGGCTTACGCTCACAACCAAGATTGAGTGTGGAGTTGGCTAAAGAGGTTTCAGTTTGCCAGGCTGATCACCGGGACGTTTCACTATACTTCTAGATTCTAAGGTTAGCGAAGAAATCCAGCAACCTGTGTCAGGCTTGACTTGGCATCACCAAAAAGCATCCGAGTATTTTCACGAAAATACAGTGGGTTCTCTACTCCAGAGTATCCAGTTGCCATGCTCCGTTTGAGAGCAATCACCATCCCAGCTTTCCACACTTCAAGCACAGGCATCCCGTAAATTGGACTGCCTGGATTCTCTTCGGCTCCAGGGTTGACAATATCATTTGCGCCGATCACCAGCGCAAGATCTGTGTTTGGTAATTCTGGATTGATCTCATCCATTTCTAAAACTATGTCATAAGGCACGTTCGCTTCAGCCAACAAGACATTCATGTGACCTGGGAGGCGACCTGCAACGGGGTGGATGGCAAATCGCACGTCCACGTCCATTTCTCTTAGGAAGGCAACAATCTCTCTCACAACGTGCTGGGCTTGGGCAACCGCCATTCCGTAACCTGGGACAATGACGACATTTCTGGCATTTCGAAGTTGTTCAGCCACTTCCTCCGCCTGAATCGGAATTGCCTCTCCCTGCACCTCGGAGGAATCTAGCACCGTGCCCTCTTCAACTCCCCATCCACCAGCAATTACATTGATGAAAGGCCGATTCATTCCCTTGCACATGATGTAGCTTAGGATTGCTCCACTGCTTCCCACTAGGGCTCCGGTTACTAGCAACAGATTATTGCCCAACATGAATCCTGCCATGGCCGCTGACCAACCAGAGTAGCTATTTAGCATGGAGACTACGACGGGCATATCCGCACCACCGATCGCCATGATCATATGAATCCCAATGGCGCCTGAGATCATCGCTACCAAAAATAGGGCAAAGGCATGATTTCCTGGTTCCCCGACCATCAACCAAATTGCTAGGAGAGAACTGACTCCTATACCTGCCAAGTTAATGAGATGGCGGCCGGGCAACATCACCGGGCGACTGCCAATCCGAGCGCTCAGCTTTCCGAAGGCGACCACAGAACCTGTAAATGTGTAGGTTCCAATGAAAACCCCAAGAAAAACCTCAAAGATATGGATGGTTGATCCCGGTCCAGCTACGGTCTCTAAATAACTGACAAATCCGACAAAGGTTGCCGCAAGTCCTCCAAAGCTGTTCAGAATTGCAACCATCTCCGGCATTTGCGTCATTTCTACTCGAGTTGCCAACTGCCAGCCAATGAGAGCACCCCCAGCCAGTAAGAGGATCAACCAAAAATATTGACCTGCTTCAGGCAAGCTGAGAGTCGCAAGAATCGCTACAGCCATCCCCAACATGCCCAGACGATTTCCACGTTGCGCCGTTTCCTGCTGAGACAAGCCGCTGATGCTCAAGATGAATAAAATACTCGCACCGATAAAGGCTAAACTAATGATCCCTGAGGGCATGATGATCAAAACTCCTGATTCAGTGTTAGATTTTCAATTTAGTGATGAGGTCATTTCTTGAACATGCCAAGCATCCGTTGGGTGACCAGGAAGCCACCCGCAATATTTATCGTAGCAATCAGAATTGCCGCACCTGCCAGCAGTGGATGATCTCCAGCAATATGCATCATTCCACCAAGCACAATGATTCCACTGATCGCATTTGTCAGACTCATCAATGGAGTTTGCAGAGAGGGTGTGACATTCCAAACCACCATGTAGCCAACAAAACAGGAAAGCATGAAAACAAAGAGATGACCCAGAAACTCTTCTGTTCCAACAAAACCAAGCATCACACATAACAGGGCAGCTAATGCGTAAGCAACGTATGGATGAAAAATCTTTTGCCAAGCCGGCTTTATAGTTTCTGTTTCCGGCACTTCAGCTGTTTGATCCGGAGTGGCTTCCTGCTGGATCGGTTTTTTTGGTGCAGGAGGTTTTGGTGGCTCCCAGGTCACTTCTCCGTTTCGAGTAACAGTAATTGCACGCGTGATTTCATCTTCAAAATTCAACTCAACAAGGTTCTCACCTTTCAGATGATTCAATAATTTTAGTACGTTGTTTCCGTATAGCTGACTAGCCTGCGTTGGTAACTCACTTGGCAGATTGGTTTTGCCAACAATGGTTACTCCCATTTGCTTGACCACTTTGCCAGATTCAGTTAGTTCACAATTACCTCCACCTTCAGCTGCCAAATCAACAATCACAGAACCCGGCTTCATCGAACGAACCATCTCTGTAGTGATTAGTTTTGGTGATGGACGGCCAGGGATTGCTGCCGTAGTAATGATAATATCGACTTCTGCAGCCTGCTGAGCGAACAACTCCATCTCTGCCTTGATAAAGGCCTCACTCATCTGCTTTGCATAGCCTCCTGCCCCTGTACCATCTTCCTC
>CAJXNF010000437.1 GCA_913056375.1 uncultured Pseudomonadota bacterium
CTGGAATTCCTGCACCCTGCCGGAAGAAAGCCTGCATGTTGTGAAAGGAAAACCCTGAGCCGAGAATCAGTAACCCTTCCTGATCCAGAGAAGCCAAGGCCTGTCCGAGTTGCAAATGGGCCAATGGGTCAAGACTCTGCTGCAGGGAAACCTGGATGCAGGGAATGTCGGCGTTGGGATACATCAGCATCAACGGTACAAATACACCGTGATCCAGTCCGCGGCTTTGCTCCAACTCCGCAGCGATTCCTTGTTTTCTGAGTTGCAACTGAACGGCCTCTGCCAGTGATGGTGAGCCAGGAACTGGATAATCCAGATGATAGGACTGCTCTGGAAAGCCGTAGTAGTCGTAAAGCAGTGGAGGATTGGAGTGATTGGTAATCTGGATCACACTAGCCTCCCAGTGGGCACTGATCACCAGAATTTGTTTAGGTGCTTCCAAGTCCTGCGAGAGCTGCCGAAGATGCTGAATCAACTCAAGATGATTGGGATCGCCCAGCAAGGGTAGGGGGCCTCCCCCATGAGAGAGGAAAACGACCTGAGTCATATACAGAGTCAAAGAGATGGGTGGTTTTTGCGGGTCAGCTCTTCAAGAGCTTCTTGAGATTCAGATTGGGATCGGAGAGTTCTGCTGGATTCATCGTTTTTTGGGCAGCAATCAACATTTCGGCTAGACGAATATCTTTGGCGACACTGTTTCCAGTTCCTATTCCAGCTGCAGAAACCAACTGTTCCTGATCATTCAACCCGAAATAGATCGTTACCCCATCCGGCCGGGTTCGTGGGATGACTCGCTTTGCAAAAGAAGGAAGCCCTGCCACCTGCAAACTGAGTTCAAACTGATCACTCCAGAACCATGGGACAGCGCTGAATTCCTTCGTTTCTCCCAAAAGATTCTGCACAGCACACTCTGCTTGATCTCGGGCGCAACGCCACATCTCCAGGCGCATACGCTGCTGCTCATACAGAGGATGAGGAAAGGAGCAACAGTCACCTACCGCGTAAATATCTGGATCCGAGGTCTGCAGGAAAGCATTGACAGAAACCCCATTCTCAATATCCAAGCCTGCTGCTTCTGCCAAGGCAACTTCAGGGACAGCACCAATCCCAGCTACGACCAGATCACCAGTAATTGATTCACCATTCTTCAATTTAACAGTGTAGCCGCTTTTCAGAGCCTGGATCTGATCCAGTTGGACATCACATCGAATCTCTACACCCTGCTGCTTGTGTTCAGAGGCAACGACCTCGGCTATCTCAGCTGGTACGGCACGTCCAAGGATTCTTGGTGCCATCTCCAAAACAGTTACTTGACAGCCTAACTTTTGAGCACTGGCCGCCAATTCCAAGCCAATGAAACCAGCTCCAATCAGAATCAGGTGTTTGCCTGGAGCAAGCATGGAACGCAACGCAAGGGCCTCGTCCAGATTACGCAAAACAAGAGCGTGCTCACTGCCAGTGCAGGTCAGTCTGCGAGCACTCGCTCCTGTGGCAAGCAATAATTTATCGTAAGGAAGGAACTCATCATTTTGGAGTCGCAGCCGGTGGGATTGACGGTCAATTTCAGCGACCTGGCTACCCTGTAGAAATTTGATTTGGAGTTCTTGGAGCTGCTCGGCAGAAGACAATAAGGGAGGCGAAACACCTTCGGTGAGGACAGACTTTGAAAGAGGAGGACGTTCGTAGGGTGTGTGGGGTTCCTGGCCAATCAAAACGATCTCACCATCCCAGCTGCGTTCTCGCAAATGAAGGGCAGCTCGGGTACCGGCCTCACCTGCACCAATGATCGTGAGGGACTCCATCAGACTACCTTTGCTTTACAAGCTGATAAATACGAGGCCGTCTTCTACCTTCACAGGATAAGTCTGTAGGTTTACGCAAACGGGAGCTCCCAATGCGCTGCCATCGGTGTAGTCAAACCTGCCGTTGTGCTTTGGGCATTCGATGACATTGTCCATCACGAGCCCATCGGCTAGATGAATTTTTTCATGAGTACACAAACCATCGGTAGCGTAGTATTCATCCTCTGGGGAACGGTAAACTGCAAACGTTCGATCGCCGTGATCAAAACGAATCACATCTTCTTCTTCAATATCGTCAGCAGCACAGACTTGAACCCATTCAGTCATGATGTCCTTGTGTCGGTATTTATATTCTTGAATTAACGAGCATCAGCAATTGTGAATGCTTTGCGAAATGCTTCAATTGCCTCTTCGGGATCACCAGATGCGTACGCTTCCATGGCAACAGGTCCCCGGTAGCCCATTTGATAGAGAGCTTCGGCAATCTTTGGGTAATTGATTTCTCCAGTTCCGGGTTCCTTCCGACCTGGCACATCGGCAACTTGGATTTCACCGATGTAGGGCAGACATTTTCGGCACATTTCAATCAGGTTCCCTTCGCCAATCTGTACATGATACAAATCCAGATTGAGCTTCAAATTGGGGCGGTTGACTGCAGCAACCAAAGCTAGGGTGTCTTCCGCCAAAGCGAACGGAACTCCTGGGTGGTCCACGGGTAGGTTCAGATTTTCAAGAGCAAAGACGACCCCCTCTTTGTCAGCCAGGTCTGCGACACGATTCAGCGTATCCACAGCTTTCAGCCACATCGCTCCAGTTACTGTTTCACAAGGTTGTACTGGCAATCCTCCCTCGCCCAAACCGGTTCCATGGAGGTTCAGTCGATCCACGTTGAGTCGCTTCCCAACAACAATGGTCTCTTTTGCTGTAGCAAGGAGTTCTGCTGCTCCCTCATCGTCAGCAAGACGTCCTCGCAGGTAGCCATTCATGATTGAAAAATTGGCCTTGGTTTTCTCAAGCTTGTCCAGGTCATGAGCTGGCCAATTCCATAAACCCACCGCAAATCCCATTTCCGTCAACTTGCTCACACGCCACTCGATCGGCTTATCTTGCCAGAGCATTTCGGCACAGACTGCCAGTGGGAATTGATAGGACATGTTTTTTCCTTTGATTGGATTTTGTAGAAACTGAATGAAGGAATCGTTTCAGTCAAACTTTTCTCACACGCTGGACTGACTGAGAGAGTGCGAAATGCTGAGTTGGATTCTGGAAGATGTGAA
>CAJXNF010000438.1 GCA_913056375.1 uncultured Pseudomonadota bacterium
ATTGGTTGTACTGCCTGGGATGAGGGAGTCTTCCCGAACCTGATTGCTTATCTTGAAGACAAACGACTTCGACCTTTGCTTGCCCAGACCTTTCCTTTAGAGCGAATTGTCGAGGCCCAACAAGAGTTCTTGCTGAAAAAGCATGTTGGGAATTTCGTGCTTATTCCTCCAAATTAGATGCTTGGTATTGAGGAGGAGTAGGAGCATCGCTACGAATCAGATTAGCCGATTTACAATCATCCCAAAAAGCTGAAGGAATGGGATGTTCAACCAGTTGCCGATTTTCTAGAACCTGAGCTGGTTGAAAAGCCCCGGGAATGATCGAAGCTACTAACGAATGTCCCAATGGAAATTGTAAGGCAGCTGCCTTGAGTGGAATTTGGTGGTCATTGCATAATCTTTCAATAGCCCTCACCTTCTGAAGCACTTCAGGAGTTGCATCTGCATATTTGTACTTTGCGCCCTCAATTGCTCCACTGGCAAGGATTCCAGAAGCATAGGGGGCTCCGACAACGACTCCTACTCCCAAACTTTCACACTTCGGGAAAATTTCATCCAAGACATCCTGATCCAGCAAGGTATAGGGCATTGCTACCAGAAAGAAATCCAATGGACACTCTTCCAGAAATCTCGGCATCATGTATTCATAGTTGATTCCCGCCCCAAAAGCCTTGATTTCCCCACTACGCTTTAGTTCATCGAGTGCCTTCCAACCTGATTCCAACTCCTTAAAGTATTCATTCATACGCTTTTCCGTGCGATGGTAACCAAGATCTAAATCATGAATCACGAGTACATCGATCTGGTTCAAACCAAAACGCAGCAGACTATCTTCGTAGGAGCGCAAGATCCCATCATAGGTGTAATCAAACTTAAGGGTAAAGGGCAGTCCACCAGCCCAGGGTGCACCGTTGAAGTCTTTGGCCCGACCTCGATAGCGTGAATACACTCTCCCGACCTTGGTGGAACACAGAAATTCCTCCGGATCTTGTTGACGCAGCAATCCACCAATCCGGTGCTCACTCAATCCATGTCCATACCAGGGAGCGGTATCGTAGTAACGAATGCCTGCAGACCATGCACTTTCCAAGGTTTGACGTGATTGTGTTTCGGAGACACGCTCAAACAATTCACCGAGGGGGGCTCCACCAAAACCAAGAATGGGTAGCTCCAGTGAAGTCTGACCAACTTTGCGCAGTGGTAACTTGTTCATCTTAAAATATCTCAGAAGTTTGTTACGTCGGAGGAAACATTAACTAATTGAATGGTTCGGTAAAACTATGGGACTTTACACGATCAGTGAATTGTCTATGACAGACGAGGAGAGAAATTCAATAAGGTGAGAGCCAGCTTTCTTGGATACCTAACCCAAATCCAGGTCGATCATCCAGTTCCATCCAGCCATCTTTTGGGATCTTTTGCTCAGGAACTTCGATAGTTTCCTCTAAAGGAATTCCTGGAGCACCTCTCACAAAGTATTCTAACCAAGGAACGCAAGACACTGCGTGGGAGAAGTGCTGACCATAAGGATTGCGTCCTCCGGCGTGAAGCATAACTTTTTTACCAGCAGACTCAGCAATAGCAGCAATCTTTAGACAAGTGGTCAGTCCCCCAACCCAATTAATATCGGGTTGAAGAATATCCACTACATCATTGGAAACCGCCCATTGAAATGGGAAATGAGTGTACCAGTGTTCCCCTGTTGTCAGCGTTTGCCAAGGCAACGCTTTTCGCAGAGAAACATGACCAAGCAAATCTTCCGACAACAAACATTCTTCCATCCATCTTAGCCGGCAATGTCGAAGTTGCTCAGCTAACCGAACGGTGTATTCGACGTCCAACGCCATCCAGCAATCGAGCATCAATTCGGCATCATCCCCGATGATAGATCTGGCTTTTTCCACAAAATCGACATTTTTCTTTAAACCCTCCACCCCATCTGCAGGTCCATAAGGACAAGCCAGCTTGAAGGCCTTGAAGCCCAATTCTTTATACCATTCGACATCATTACCCGTGGCGTAGCAGAAGATTTTCTCTTCTTTGGGTCCACCGATGAGTGAATACACAGGTACTTCCAATGACTTTGCCTTTGCATCCCAAAGCGCCAGATCAATCGCGCTGATTGCGTAGGAAGCAAGGCCGACTGTTCCAAAGGGCTTGGTCAGTCGGAACATCATGTCGGAGATCATTTCTATGGCAAAACCATCCTGACCAACCAAATTTGGGGCAAGGTGGTCTCTTATAATCGTTGCGGCAACAGCACCATGATCCGTCATTCCCAAGCCCCAGACCCCATTTTCCAACGTAACTTTACACCAAACACTATCCCACTTGGGCAACCATAGGCTGCGATGTGCTTTAACCGACGGGAAGCGGGACATCGGGTTGGCAACTTCATCAGTTTCCGCCCAAGACTGTTTTCTTGGTTTTGAGGTGAAGTTCTTTTTCGGAAATTGAACCCGAACACATTCAATGGATTTAATCTTCATGAGACTCTAAGAGAATAACATTTTGTAGCTAAAGGGAATGTAAGTGAGTCAGAAATCCATCAAAATGTTTTTTGTACAAGCCATCATAGAAGAAATCCTTCATGGCTTTTGCTTTTTGAATTGGGATCAGATCAAAACTATTGTTGCTCCCAAAGACTGACAGATGAAAAGAGCAAGCAATATTAAGCATATAAGTCGACATAAAAGCTTCTTCAATACAATTTCCAGATACAAGTGCGCCATGATTTTTGAGAAATAGAACGTTTTTATTCTCAAAAGCCTCAACAAGTCTTTGTATGTTTAGCTCTTCCGAAATTGCATCATATTCATTGAAATAACCATATGAATCCATGAAGCAGCACGAATGCTGAGTTAATCGTGGTTCAAACACAAAATCAGTTCTGGTGGCAACTGTAGTAATGGACGGGGTATGAATATGGAAAACACACTTGTGGGTATCTAAGTGTTTGTGCACTGGAGTGTGGAAATAGGAAGCAGCTTCTAAAGGCCTATTATCACCAATAAATGATTCTGTTTTTTTGTCAAAAACTACAACATTCTCTAATTTGACAAGTTCCCAATGCA
>CAJXNF010000439.1 GCA_913056375.1 uncultured Pseudomonadota bacterium
TACAATTGTCTGCCCACCAAATAAATTACGTCATCACCATACTCTTTCTTCAATTGCGGAAGTTGATTTTCACCAATACTTCCTCCGACCACGGGGAGTGTTTTTTTCCAGAAAGGATCTTGAGCGTAGCAGCGGTCAATCACATCTTTGCAGTCTGCAGCTTCAAAACTGAATCGTTCGCTTGGGATTGGGAACATGACACAATCTGCTCCTGCCATCCGAAAAATTGTTCCGAACAAGAGCCCAACAGAGATTCCTTGGTTGGGGGAGAGGATAAATGAACCCAAGAAAGCAGGTTGGACGATTATGGGCAGGCCTGGTCTTCGACTTTGGCTGAGTCGGTGAAGACTTTCAAAACCAGTCAATCCAGGGCAAACCAAGAGACCACCTGCCCCGTACCGTGCGGCCCAGTCTGCCCTCAGCATCATTTCTTCCATAGAGGAGGTAATGTTTGGGACGTAGCAACTCTTTCTTCCGGTCTTTGCGTTCGCTCGCTCAACAGCTTTACAACAGGCATGGACGCGCTCTCGAAAAGGACTCCAGGATTGATCAGTAATCAGATGCTCATCAATGATCAAATCCACTCCTCCCTCGGCGAAGCGATAGGTCAACTCAGCAAGCTCATTGGTGCTACGCCCCAAGGGTCCGATATCAGCCATCATTAGTGCGCCTGTAGGGATGCCAAGGCGTTCACGAATCCCCGTGATGCCAAAGCGTGGTCCAGTGAAGTGCGCCTTTAAGTCTGAAGAGAGCTGAAGATCTGTAACCCGAATACCTTTCGTCAAGCTGATATTGCCATAAAGAACGTTCATCAATTGAGTGATTTCATTGCCAACGGTCTCACTTAGGAAGCTGATAGATACCTGAGAATGATGTTCGTCGAGAGCAGTGAGTTCTTCAATGCGTCCAGCGATTTCATTCTTTAGAAAACCGGGAGCTACGAGATGGGGTTGGTGACAGACACTTTGCTCAAACGCAATTTGATTGGCAACGTCAGCAGCCTCTGAGAGTGGGCAGGCTAGTCGATACTGGACTTGAAAGCGTGAATTCATCTGAACTGTACCGGAAAGGCACTCATTGAAAGCAGTCAGTGGCAAAGGAAAGCTTGGTGATTCCTTCTACCGGGGTTCCTATTTGCAAAACCGAGATGTGCTCTAATCCTTCTCAGGCTGAACCGTAGGTCTGACGAATCGACTCAGCATATGGTGCTCGAAGAATCGTCTGTTCGGTAATGATGCCAGTGACTAGATTTGCAGGTGTGACGTCGAAGGCTGGATTTCTCACCTTGATATCGATTGGTGCGGTTCTACGTTCTCCAAAAGCGGTCACCTCTTCAGGGGCTCGTTCTTCAATCACAATCTCGGCACCAGTTGGGGTGTTCAGATCAATAGTGGACGCTGGACAGGCCACGTAAAAAGGAATTTTGAAATAGTTCGCCAGTATCGCAACGTTGAAGGTGCCAATCTTGTTGGCGACGTCCCCGTTGGCGGCTACCCGATCGGTACCCACGATCACCATATCGATTTTTCCTTCTTGCATCATCACAGCAGCCATGTTGTCGCAAATCGTGGTGACATCAATCCCACTTCTTTGTAGTTCCCAAGCTGTCAGGCGAGAGCCTTGGAGTAGTGGTCTGGTTTCATCCGAATAAACTCGGAAACTGATGCCTTTTTCATGGGCCAGATACATTGGGGCCAGCGCAGTTCCAAGCTCACTGGTTGCCAATCCGCCAGCATTGCAATGAGTCAGGATTCCCATCCCCTCTTCAATGAGCGAGAGTCCATTTTCACCAATGCCCCGGCAGAGTTTTCGATCTTCTTCATGAATGACCTTGGCTTCCTCCAACAAGACCTGAAAAGCAGTTTCGCTGTCGTGCTGATCATTTAATTTCCCAATCATTCGCTTCAGTGCCCAACTTAGATTCACCGCAGTGGGTCGGGCGCTGTTGAGATAATCTGCTTGGCGTTCTGCTTCCAGGAGAAACTCAGGCCAAGTGAGGTTGCGCTGATGCTGCATGGCAATGACCAGTCCATAAGCACCAGCAATCCCGATCGCAGGGGCCCCCCGTACCCGAAGCATTTTGATGGCTTCAAAGACAGCTTCGACCGTCTTCGGTCGCAACATCACTTCTTCGATGGGTAGACGGGTCTGATCCAACATGATCAGTTCATCTTCTTGCCATTGAAGGCTCAACGGGAGGCTCATAGAGTTCACAAAAATAGGGGGTTAGAACTTGCCTGAGGAATCTCTCGGAATCCAAGTGGCGCTGGCACGATCAACGGTATTGAACTCTGGGAATTTCTCAAAGAGATCATTGAACCGCTCCACGTTGTTGTCACGCAGCATCTGCTGGGTGAAGAGCATGGGTGGAATCGTGATTTCTTGTGGCAGCCACTCTCCGGTCAGTTTCATGGCCAAAGCTCGAATCCCGGTCGCCCCAATAGCAGCTGGGTTCGTAGCGGCGGTCGCAGCCCAAGGGCTTCCATCCTGGGTCATCTGCCGAATATCAACGGTGCTGATGTCAGCACTGTAGACTTTCACCTTGTCACTCATGTTTAGTTCACGCAGGGCGATCACAACCCCTTTTGCAAACTCATCATAAGGTGCAAAGTAGGCGTTGATATTGCGGTTTGCCTGCATCGTTGCCTTCACCTGATCAGCATTCTTGGTGGAGATCGGTGACTCGAGTGAGCCATGACGGGCGATTTCCTTGATACCTGGGTATTCCTGCTTGACCTTGGTGAAGCTAGTATCTCGCTTATCCAGTGGCAGAACACCAGGAATGTAGATATACCCAACGTTTGCTTGGCCGTTGAAATCAGCGACCAAGGCATCCAGCGCCATTTGACCCAGCAGGACATCATCTTGAGCCATGTGAGTAACGATATTGGTCAGATCTTCGAAGTAGATGTCGAATGCGACTACTTTGATCCCTTTCGCCAAGGCTCGCTGGATGGGCTCTCGCATCGTCTCTCGTCGTCCGTGACTCAGGAGGATTGCATCCACTCCAAGACTGATCGCACGATCCACGACATCAGCCT
>CAJXNF010000440.1 GCA_913056375.1 uncultured Pseudomonadota bacterium
CACCCTCGTTGACATTAGAAGCCTTTGTCCGAACCAAATGTCCCACTGGCATATTGATTCTTAGATCATCTGATTGTGCGCGCAGCAATCCAAAGATTCCCAGTTCACTGATGCTTTGGTGAGACTGAGCCTGTTCCTGAACCACAAGTAAACTTTCGGCTGTCTCCGCTTCAATGCGTTTCATCGCAATCCAAGCTCTGTCTTCACTCGTAGGTAGAGAAGTCAAAAAGTCTCTAATTTCTGCTCCATAGACATTATTCCCACCCCCTTCTCTTTGTGGTTTGAGCACGAATTGCTCTGCATTTTCTGCCAGAAATTCTCTAGCTGGTCTACCTTCTACCTCTTCTTCTAAGCCAAACATCATTGCAAAATAAGCCTTCAATTGATCCGCGACGGACTCAGGCACAAATTCGCTCAAGATGCTGGAATCCGCTAACACTTGTTGAATCTTCTTGGTACCAGCGAGTTGCATTGAGGCTTCTGGAACCAGGACTGCAGAGGAGGCTTCCAACATTCTTCTGGCTGAACGGCTGTCCTCATCAGGAAGATCCCCCGGCGCATATCCAGCTCGGAAGTAAACAACCCCAATTCGTTGAGGACCAACCCAGAGGTCTCCATTCTTGAGTTTCCCTTTCTGATGGACTTCTGCCAATGTCGCCCGAACAACCCTAACACCACGCTGACTCAGTGCAGCAAATAGCCCCATCTGATCAAACCAGTTTCTCTCTTTAGGCTGGACCAACATCAGTAAAGCTGCATCCTGCCAACCAAGATTCTCAATTGTCTCTTTGATTCCGCTTGCAAAGCCTGCGATGGCATCATGAGGGAGAGGAGCTGCTTTCAGAATATTTTCTTGCTGAAGTTGCTGGTGAAGGGCAGTGACCCTTCCAGAGAGATGAGCAAAACTCGCTGAAATGGTATTTAATTCGACTTGTAGGGGCTGAAGCTCTCCATTTTCTTTTCTTTCGAAGAGAAAATCATTTCGATTGATGAGGAGCTGTCGGTCCTGTCGTTTTTCATTAGGGATCAAGGAGAGTAAGAATCGTACAAATTCATCTACTTTTGCAGTAGGCTCAAGAATTTCCCTCAGAAAATCAGAATTTTGAGCAACTTTCCAAAAAAGCAGGCTTGACCACTGTGTGTGTATTTGTAGTTGTGAGATCAGGGAAGCAGGTAGCTGATAGGGCGTCAGCGAGAATGGAGCGTGAACGAGTTGTCCGTCTAGATTTTTCTGAAGCAATCCAAAGTAATGAGCACGATCAATAATATTCCGTAATTCCTCTGGAGTCATAGATTAATTTAACGTGCTCTGACTATGCAGAAAGAGTTCTTGAGTTAGCCAGCGATCAAACGAATCCGCGGATTGGTAACGCTCCAGGACCAAGTCAGCTGGGGAAAGACCCTGCTTTGTGTATCTATCGAAAAATGGTTCTAGCCAATTCGCTTGATTTACAGAATCCATATGGGATAGCGCAGATTCCATAATCTTAATTGCCAACTTGTTAAATCTTACCGGTCCAACCTCACCAGTCAGTCCATCCTTGCAAGCAGTTTTTCGAAGCTCAGGAAATAGTTCCGCTGGGATGTCCATTAAGAAACCTTCTAATTCTGTCAGCACACTCTCATTGTAGGTCAGAGCTTGCAGCAATGCTGGAACCGCCATCACATCCTGAGGCTGTTGCGTGTCCATACAGCGCAACTCCATAATTCTCTTGATCCGCACCTCGGGAAAGAGCATACCCAGATGAGTGAGCCAGTCTTCCTGATTCATTTCAAGTGGCGTTTCCTTCTTCATCAATTGTCGGAAGGTGTAGGGACCAGGCTGAACAACCTCTCCATCACGGTAGAGGTGATATGGACGGACGTCCAAAGCCCACTCGATGTAGTCCACCAAGCTGAATTTCTTACTCAGGAAACTAAGAGGCAAACCAGTTCGGTAGGGATCAGTATTTTGCCAAATTCTGCCACGATAGGAACGATAGCCACTTGGTTCTCCCTTCACGATTGGGCTGTTTGCAAAAATTGCAGTCAAAAATGGAGTAAGCCTGTTGAGAATCACAAACTTCCGCTCCAAATCCTCTAGTGACTGATAATCAAGGCTGACCTGAACACCACTTGTCGCTTTCATCATCCATTGACCATGAGTATCCACTTCTTTCATGGTCGAGTACATGATTCGATAGCGTTTCTTGTCAAGCAAAGGCAGATCATCTGGAGTTAGGTAAGGATGAGCCCCTAAAAACAAGGGTAATCCTCCCCAATCGCTGAGTGCCTGTGTGAGTTGTTGAATATGAACAGTGACTGCTTGAGCCACCTCGCTCAGATCCGTTCTGGGAGAATCCGATAGCTCAACCTGACCGCCTGGTTCAATCGAAATGTTCTGACCACTGGAATGCAACAAACCTAACAGCAGTTCCCCCTCGTAGTGTAGCTCCCAAGGCTGCGCTCCCTGGCTACTTAATTGCGCCATTTTAAGCAGGAGCGTCCCAATACTAACATCCCCACTGATTGGCAAGGATTTCCATTTTCCTTCATTGGATGGTAGCGCTACAAAAGTTTCATACTCCAACCCCATCTTCTCTTGGCGTGTGCCACAACATCGCTGTTGGAGGAAATCCAAAAATTGATTACGGAGTTCCGCAAGCTCCATATTTTCTCGGCAAGTGTTTGTTTATTCGTATCGTAGGGAATCTACCGGCTGAAGCCGAGCAGCTTTAGTCGATGGGTAAATCGTCACCAAAAAACAGATCAAGAATGAGCAAATCGTTGTGAGCAGCACATCGGTCCAGTTAATCAAGACAGGAATTCTGTCTCCTCCAGGATAAACGCCAGGCGGAATGTCGATAAAATCAAAAGTCGCCAAGGCCCAGCAAATTGTCAGTCCTAAGCCAACTCCCGAACAAGTACCGATCAAACCAATGACCACACCCTGCATCATGAAGATTTTTCGCACGCTTTGGTCTGTAGCACCCACTGCTTTGAGAATCGCAATTTCTCGAGATTTTTCAAGAACCAGCATGATCAGCGAGCTAATTATGTT
>CAJXNF010000441.1 GCA_913056375.1 uncultured Pseudomonadota bacterium
AATTCAACAGCCTTCTGCGGATCAATATCCATAGCACCAGCAAGGAATTGAAATTTTCCATCCATGACAGAACCAGCCCGATGGGCGAAGCCGATTTGGCTACCTTCTCCACCACCAACCAACCCCCAGCCTAACTTTTTCAATTTTAATCCTCAGAATAAGTAAAAAAGAACTCTCTAAATTCAGAAATTAGCTCAAACTTTGGTCACTGAACCAATGTTTGAAAACTTCGAATGCCTAACGATCACAAATTCAACTGTACCATGCTCAACTTTAGGATATTTTCAATCAAGACAAAGAAATGTCTTTGCGATGCTTCTTCTATGACTCTAAGATCTGCTTACAGATTTATAAATGCCTTCAAGGAGAAATTCAGATGCCTGCTTACGTCTTATCAATGATGACAATTCATGATCCAGAAACTTACAGAAAATATACAGATCGTACTCCTCCAGTTGTTAAAAAATATGGTGGTAAGTTTTTAACGAGAGGTGAACCAGTCACTTGCCTAGAAGGTGAGGAATATTCTGGAAGGCTCGTAATTCTTGAGTTCCCAAGCAAAGAAAAAGTAGATGCTTGGTTTGCAGATCCTGCCTACCAGGAAGCAGTTACTTTCCGGCAGGCAGCTTCAGTCATGCACCACTTGCTGGTTCAGGAAGGTGGCGAAAATACAGCGGATCCTGATCCAAAACTATAAATTGATTTTTAGTGAACACACCATCTGGGCTTACTTTGGGAATCAGCGGACTGGATCATAGAACCTTTCAATGAGAATAACTGAACGAGGTCCAGACCATCCAAACTGATCTTTGCAGATAATTTTACATCACTTGAGTGTGAGGCTGATTCGCTATCGATCGAAGATTTTTGCAGGGCTGTTCTCAATATTCGGAGCGCTGATCTGAGGAGCGAATTTTGGTCCTGACAGGTCTCCTGAATTTCTTTTAGAACCTCCTTCATCTCTATTTGGTGGGAGTTTTGTTCGAATTGGCTTTCATTTGATAAGTTGACCTGGTCGGCTGCAAAATTGTTAAAAGGTAAGAGTGACAAGCTTGAAATGATAAGGAGCCTTTTCATTGTTGATTCTCAGGTTCGATTTGGCAATTTGCCCCCCGCAGGCTGCCGTTCATCACCAATGCCAAGACTGTTTTATCTGCCTCGATTTGTTCGACTTTTACTTATTTTTCTTTTCTGCGCACCTGATTCCAAGGATTCTAAGGCCGGTTCAATGGTCCCAATCACTTCTGCTTGTTCAGAAGCAGTATTCACCGGCATTCTTATTCGACCCTTGGAAAGGAAAATATCAGCCTAGAGGCCATCTGCTTCATCATGAAAATGAATGAACCCTTTTCCATTTAAGTGAAAATTGGTCGGCTTCACCTCGCTTAAAATTTCATAACTTCTCAAGAAATTGAGCAGTATCGCCAAGTTTTCAATTGTCTCTTGCCTCATTTTCCATCTCTTTAAGCTCGATGATGGTTCAAATAACCAATTTATTGAATCTTCAGATGCTCTCAGAACTCAGTCCACAGGCCGCACTGAACCGATGTCCCATTGATTGCGGTTATAAAGTGGCTGCTCAATGGAAAAATCTGGGTCTTTCGGTTTGGCTCCAAGCTGATGAAGAATGTGACTGAGGGCGACCTCAGCTGCCCTTTTGGTTCCATCCTGAGCTTTCAAGGCAATCCCCAATCCTAATTCAGGGATTCCTGCGGCAAATACCCCTTCTGCTCCTGTTTTACAGACAACACTTCCTCCATAAGCTTTCATTACTGTCGTACAGTGTCGATCTGTTCCTGCCACATAAAAGGGCTCAGTAACCATTGCAGATCGTAATTTCTCACATGCCACCTTGTGTTCTTTGGTAAGTTGATCTCCCGTAGCAAATCGGGCAAATCCTTTCGCCATTGCTTTCAAGGGGATTCCCCAGGTTGGAATGGAACAGCCGTCAATCCCCATCGGAGCATTTCTAAGATCAATCTCCATCATATACTCAAGAATTGAGCGAATTTCTTTTTGGATCGGATGGTCCGGATGAATATATCCGTTTGAATCAAGTTGGCGCTGTTTTGCCAAAGTAAGAAAACCCGTATGTTTTCCAGAACAGTTGTTATGAATGGGAACCGGGTAACTCCCTGCTCTCGAAAGATCATGAGCTGACTCCTCGTGGCTTGGCCAATGGCTTCCACATTCCAAATCATTTACTTCGCAGCCAATACGTTCCAACCATGAGGCAACTACTCGTAAGTGAGCTGGTTCCGCACCATGAGAGGAACAAGCCATCGCTAACTCTTTAGTACTCATTTGGAAGCGTTCGTCAGCTCCACTCAGGATCAGCGGGATCGCTTGCAGAGGTTTCACTGCAGAACGTGGGAAGGTGAGAAACTCAATATCGCCCCAACCTTCGACCACCTTACCTGATGAATCAGTTACGACTGCATGGACGAGATGCAGGCTTTCCCGGTATCCACCTCGCTGAACCTCAATTTTGAGTGGGTCTTTGATCAGCATATTCTTCTCTGACTTTACTTGATTGAAGTATCGATTTGCCTGTGATGAATTGAAAATTTCTGAAATTCGTTGGTCAAATATCACCAAATCGATTTGTTTGAGCCAGACAAATTCGGATTTCTCTGCAATTTTTTGATTGAAATTTAATTAAATTAATTTAATATTCAAATTAATAAATACATGAATATTCATGATTCATGATCTTCTCTTCTCTCGAAAAGGACCCAAAAATGGAAACTTCAGTCTCCACCCCATCTTTTCCAAGATTGAATGAGCCTGCCCCAGCGTTTGAGGCTCCAACCACAGCTGGTTTAAAAAAACTGAATGATTATGCGGGGAAATGGTTAGTTCTTTTTTCACATCCCGCTGATTTTACCCCAGTCTGCACAACCGAATTTATTGGATTTGCCAAGAAGCATGCTGCGTTTCAGGAGATGAACACTGAGCTTCTCGGCCTTTCTATCGACAGCCACTACAGTCACATTGCTTGGATTCGCAACATCAAGGAAAAATTTGGA
>CAJXNF010000442.1 GCA_913056375.1 uncultured Pseudomonadota bacterium
TGGGCAAGGCGTTGGCTCCACGAGTTGCGGCCCGTTTGGGTAAGGCGCTCTACGAACTCGGTGGAAACAACGGGATGATTGTTAGCCAGCATGGCAATCTGGATCTTGCGGTTCGGGCGATTGTATTCGGGGCAGTGGGGACTGCTGGTCAACGCTGCACAACTTTACGTCGCCTCATTGTGCAGGAGCAGGTTTACGATGAATTGCTAACCAAACTCAAACCAGCTTATGCCAGTTTGCCAGTGGGTGATCAATTCCAGGCAGATACCTTGGTTGGACCACTGATTGATGCTGGGGCGGTTGAACAGATGCAGACAGCCTTGTCGTCAGCACGTGAGAAAGGATACATCGTTCATGGTGGTGAATCATTGGGTGATTGTCTAGTGCGCCCGGCGATTGTAGAAGCTTCCAGGCAATGTGAATTGGTTCGAACCGAGACCTTTGCTCCGATCCTCTACGTATTGAAATATTCCAAATTGGAGGAAGCGATTCAACTCCACAATGGGGTTCCCCAGGGCCTGAGCTCCTGTATATTCACAGACAACCTGCAGGAAGCTGAGACCTTCACCTCGGCAGTTGGATCAGACTGTGGGATTGTCAATGTGAACATCGGTCCTAGCGGTGCAGAAATTGGTGGCGCTTTTGGAGGTGAAAAGGAGACAGGCGGAGGACGGGAATCTGGTTCTGATGCCTGGAAGCAATACATGCGTCGGAGTACGATTACGATCAATTATGGAAAGTCACTTCCCTTGGCTCAAGGGATCAAGTTCGGAGATTGAGGGGATGCCCAAAGGTTTCTATCGAGTGCCAGATGTACAGTTCGATCTTCAGCAGATGCAGGAGGCCCTGCAAGAGGTGGATTCCAGGGTGGCTCGGCAGTCTCCTCTTGGTGAGAGAGACATCAACGCCATTTGCCTAACCCAGATTCCTGGTGATCCAAACTCGATCACAGGTGGGAATGTTCGCGGTCTGTTCTGGACCAAGCCCGATCACACTGGGGTTGAGGTGCAACGTGATGCTCCAATTGATGAAGAGAAGTATTCGGAGTTCGTCAAATTGTTTGAAGATACCTACTTCAAGGAGATCTACGACACCTTGATCTCCCGCTACAAGTTGGGTCGAATCCGCCTGCTTTGGAAGCTCCCCCGCACTACCCTGAGTTGGCATCGTGATCCGGAGCCCAGACTTCATATCCCGATCATTACCAATCCTGGCGCTCACATGGTGATTGAAGAGGTCAACCATCACATGCCCGCAGACGGTTCTGTTTGGATCACGAACAATACTCGCTATCACAATGCCTTCAATGGTGGTGAAGAAGACCGAGTTCATTTGGTAGCGACTGTGCTGGATTGTGATCTGAGCATCTTCGATCAAAGTTGACGATCTCAGTGTTGTTGATGAGAGTGGGTGTAGGTGAATTCGTTGATAGTTTCAAAGAAGTGAACGCTATGAAAGTTTTTCGAGGTGTTTCGCTATATGTTGGGCTGGGACTCTTGTCTTGGGCAAGCACCCTTTCAGCTCATGAGGCTTCGAAGATCAACGCGAATAGCCTGTTGCGAGAATACTTTCGCAACGAGACGTTGTCCTACAGCAGTCAGGTAGAAAACCGCTGTGGACGAATTGGACTCAATGCTGGAAACGTTGATCAAATCCTGGTTGAAGAAATTGAGAAGGCTGAGCTACAACCCTTGGCTGAGGAAACAGAGACCCCACTCCCCAGAATCCTATTGGTTACTGAGGTTAGCTGCCTTTCACAGTATCTAGGCAATACAGTCTTCTACCGCACTAGCGTCTCTTTCCAGTGGGAGGACGGTAAAGATACAAGTGGTCGGTTGACTTTGGGTCCTGCGGTGAGTGCGATGGGTTTGGGTGATGAAGCGCGCAAGCCTCTCAATGGTATCCGAAAGGCTGCTCGGGAAAAGATTCGTGATCTGCTGAATGCCCAGCGTCGACAAGCCGAGTGAGGCATGGTTGTATTTACCCAACTTAAGCGTACTGGATGATCAAGACCGAGCGATCGTCAGAAAACTCCGTACTGGTGGAACCCTTGATGGCCGGACAGCTGTCAATCTTACTTGGATCAATGGATTCGATTCGGGAAAACTCTCTCTCCCACGCCGCCACCGTCACTTCATCCGGCAGACTGAAATAGCCGTCTGTAAAGAGTTCAAGGCTCTTGATGGAAGTCTTTGGACGAGAAAAACAAAGCATTCCCTCGCCAGCCAGGCTTTTTCCATTCAATGCCGCATAACCCAGGGGAAGTTCTCCTTGGTTGGCAAAGCGATGCTGCGAAACCACTCCGTGTTTGAGAAAGCTCATCCCTTCTGCTGCTGCAGCGGGAAAATTCAGTTGGATGTGCTCTAGCAGGTCTTGCTGTTGGGTATCCGTCAATACTCCCTGCTCGAGAGCCTTGTCCAGTCCGTAGTACACCACCTGACGGGTTTGATATTCCAATGCGTCACCTTCCAAGCCCTGTTCTCGCAGAAGTCGGAAGAGCGCCTGGCGAGTGAGAGTGGACACGTGGTCAATTTGTTTGCGCAAGACTATTTCTTCCTGACCATTCAGACGCACACCGCTATCCCCCAGCAGGAAAAAGAGCAACTCTTCGCCAACATCCCAGGCCAGCGCCATTGTGGTTGAAGGTGGTTTGCCCTCTGCTTGTAGTTGGCCTTCCGCAGTTTTCTGTAACAAGACTACTTCCAGTTGCTCATTGACTTGATGAAGCAGTTCTTCGTCGTGCGCCAATTGCTGAGTGGCCCAAAGGCGACCGACCGCTTCGGCGCAGGTCAATGCCGCAAAGCGTCCGCTGGTAATTCCGTCGAGCATTGTTTTGGTCGGATCAGTTGCCCCATCAAACAGGGCATAGAGACCTGGCAGGATGAGCAATACATCCTCCCCTGGGGTTTCAAAAGATCGAAACTTGGAACGGTTGAAACAGGAGATTTGCATTTCTTACCTGAAACTAAAATAGAGAGGGCTGTTGGACAGGAGCGAGTTCTTCTGGTTGCAAAGCCAGGGACA
>CAJXNF010000443.1 GCA_913056375.1 uncultured Pseudomonadota bacterium
AGGGAAACAGAAGGGTGTGGAAATCTTTGAATTGATCGATTCAAAGGAACAAGCTTCCGAAAAGCAGAAGGAATTTTGTGCGGAGTTCTCGAGAGGTGTGTGGGCCTACAATGTTAGGCGATTCGATCAGGCTCATGAGGTGTTCAAACAACTTAGCGAAACTTTTCCGGATGATGTTCCCACACAAATCTACCTGCGACGAAGCCACCGCTTCAGTATTGTGCCTCCTAGTGTAGATTGGGAACCAGTTATTGATCTCGAGCCTCGTTTTAAGACTCAGGCAGATATTTAGTGTGAGATTGCCGAAGTAGGGCCTCATGAAATTTGGCAAAAATTCATGAATTATTGAAATCGGCAATTGTGTTGCAGGGCAGCGATAAGTCATTTTCGGTTGACGAAAGCCCAGATTGATCAGGCTTCACTCTCTTGATCGATCCATCAGTAATTTGGTCAACCATTTCGAATTTTTTGAAGCGACGTCACGTTCATCCTTTCTGACGGCTCAACCTCTCCCGGGAGAATTTCCATGAAACGGATTCTGATTCCCGTCGCCCTCCTGCTTTTTTCAGCCGGGGTGTACTTCCTGTTTGTCCTACCTAATCAGATTGAACAAAAATTTAAGGATGCTGTCCCTGAAAATGTGGAAGTGAATTACAAGGACTTTCAGGTCAATCTCCTTGATAAGTCAGTTGTGGTCGAGACCCTGAAGCTTGAGGACGACAAGGTGCGCGTTGAAATGGGTCGTGCTGAGGTTAAGACAGAAGAGTACTCCGGCGAAATGATACAGGTGCAACTCAATGAGGTGACCTTGACTGACAAAGAAAATGAAGAGATCTACAAGGCCCAGCAAGTCACCATTCAGGAGATTGATCGCAAGCAACTGGAGGAAACCAGTAAGAACGCAACATTGAGGGATCTGTTTGATACGCTGAAGAGAGATGCCATTCGACAAGTGGAAATGAACGAGGTGAGCGTCACTAAAAATGGCCAAACCACAACGGTTGATTCTGTGAAAGTTGAAACTCTTGGAGAAGGTAAGGTTTTTGGTGTCCAGGCGGAGGGGATTCGGTCAAAAGATGGTGAAAGTGAGATCGCCATTGCCTCTGTAAATGTAGATGAAGTTGAAGTTGATAGTGAAGACCAACTAACCCTGAATCAACTAAAACTCGGTGGAATTCAGGTCAAGGAAGGAGAAGGTGACCTGACCATTGAGGACGTCTCAATTGATCAGGTTCGTAATCAACAGGCGAACAACTTCAGCATGAAGCAACTCAACCTGCAGAATTTTGAAAATATTGAAAAGCTGAGTATCGAAAGTGCCGAAGCTCGGAACATTCCCTTGGTTACCTTGCTGGAGAATGAGATCGACCTACTGCAGCGACTGCTCGGTGGAACGTTTGAAGGACTACAGATTCGTAATTTGTTTGTTCAGCCTGAAAATGAGGAAGCTAAGCAAGTACGGGAGATTGATCTGGAGCAACTGGATTTTGGTACAACCGAAAATGGGCATCGCTATGTTCGAAATCTAAAACTGAACATCTTGGGGATTGTGATCAACCTCAGTGATTTTCCAGAAGATTTTGCGGAACAGGCCCGTAATTTTACGGAATCAGATGAAATTGGGATGAACCTCTTCCTTGATATCACGGGTAGTCATGAGCAGCAGGACTACGAACTGGGCATCGGTGTGGGATTGGAAAAGATGGCAGACCTGCACTTGGAGGGTCATTTTTCTAATGTCCCCATCGAGATCTTTGAATTTGAGAAGTACGATGACAGCGAGTTGGAGAGCATCCTTTCAGAAAAGTGGACCAAAATTGGGGTAGTGAAGTTGTTGGCTAGATACGATGAGCGTGGTTTCTTGGGATACTCGATGGGTAAATTCAGCACAGAGTCTGGTTTCTCAAAAGCCACGATTGCTCGCCAGGTCAGTCAACAGTTTGAAAACACAGCAACTCGCTACAACCTCAGTGGCTCAGAGAAAATGGCCGGTGAGTTGGAAAAATTTGTTTTGGAACCAAAGACTCTCCGGATTGGTTTCTTACCAGAAACCCCGCTCAATTTTGAAGAAATCGCCATGTTGGCTCTGCTCAATCCCAGCCAACTCCAGCAGAAGTCGAATTTCTCTCTCCAATCCACTCCAGAATAAACCGAGTGTCCTGACTACCCGTTGATCACTCCATCAAGTCAGTTTGTCGGATTTGGTGGAATACCACTCCAATGATTCATACTCAGCATCATTGGTTAGGGAAGTACTCGGAGTGCCTCCCTTGGTGCTGATTGAATCCAACTCACTGCTTGACCTGTGAAGGGGAGTGAATTCATTTCAGGAATCCTGTGTGGGTAGAGTAATCGATGACTCTGCACATTCGGCAACATTGAGAGCATGATCAACGAGTTCTCGAGCTCGGGCCTTCGAGCCTTTTAGAGCCTGTTGGACTCTTTGGGGTGTCAGATGTTCCACAAATTCTTTGAGTGTAATCTCCTCTGGCTTTTTACCAATCTCTTTTTGTAACAGACGAAAAAGGCTGCGGGCGCTGCTTTGTCCTTGGTTGTAGGCAGCGACGGCAAGTACCCGTTGCACTTCGGGCCGTGGTTTCCAAGTGGACTTACCGTAACGCCATTCGGACTTTAGGTAGTGTCGGAATAGCAGCGTGGAAAGGAGAATGTTGGTCTCAATATGAAAGATATTCCCCGGCTCTCCAGCATAGCTCTCCTCAAGGGCTGCGACATAGTGAGCATGAATCGGAGCATACGTAAGAGACAGAGGTCTACCTTGCCGAAGTCGGTTCAGTCTGCGACGTATCTGTGAAGTGTTTGAGGCATAAGGTAGTTGTTCCTCCTCTAATCGTTTTTGTACTTCGGGAAAGAGTAGACTGGCTGAACGGGTGGGAACTACCATTTTTGGGGGCAGGCTGAGGTTTTGTGGTAGTTTTCCCTGGTATCCTAACTCTTTGAGAACTCCTTGCCATGTGGGATCGGCATAGCGTTGCCGCAAATGGTGTAATGCAGCGTTCAG
>CAJXNF010000444.1 GCA_913056375.1 uncultured Pseudomonadota bacterium
CCCGCCTGGTTTGCGTTCAGGACGGTCTGGTAGACTTCCTGAGCCTCGTCACTGGCGTGTCCTACGAAAAAAGTCCGTGTGATGTCAGCGCAGAGACCACCCCAGCGAGCCCCAAAGTCAATCAGCAAAGCGTCACCAGCTTGGATCTGGTAGTCGGGTCGGGCGTGGGCGTGAGGTCGAGCTGAATTCTCACCGGCTGCGACAATGGGTCGAAAGGACTGTTCCTTGGCGCCATGGGCAAACAGCGCTTGCACCAATTGAGTCTCCACTTCGGTCTCCGTAAGACCAGGGCGAACCTTTTCAATGACGTCTGCCAGCGCGTTTTGTGAAATTCGGATCGCCTGCTCCAAGGCTTCGACTTCTTCAGCATTTTTGCGGAGGCGCAACCCAGAGATCTGTTTTTCAGCATCCAGGATGGTCAATTCCGGCCATGCTTTGACCATCGCATGATGAACGCACACTCGCATCACTTGCCCTTCGACGGCGACAGATTGCATAGGCAGGTGAGCGGCTAAGGCTTCAAAAGCGCCTTGATAGCCTGTTTGATCTCGCCAGTCGAACACTGCTCCCTCAAAGTTGAGCAGATCAAAGGAACGCAGCTCGAGGTTGGGTACCAACGCAGCAGGATCTCCCTGTGCTGGGATGAACACGACCAGTGGACGTTCGTGGCTGGAGAAGCTCTTGCGATAAAGACGCTCAAAATTGCAGCCAGGCACCAGCGCCACAGCGTCGACGCCAAGATCTTTGGCAACCTGGCGAAAGGGTAGGTAGCGATCGGTCAAGGGATCTCCTTGATGGGGAAGGGGCAGAGCCCGAAAGCCCTGCCGGTTTGGGGATTAGTTAGCGATGTCGACACCATAGAAGATGTGGCCTCCCAAGGGATGAACCTTGTAGCCCTTCACTTCACTGCGCATCGGCATGAAAACGACAGAGTGGGCAATCGTCGCCCAAGGCGCCTGGTCCTTGAAGACCACTTGAGCTTCCTGATAGAGACGAGTGCGCTCCTTAACGTCCGTCGTCACCTTGGCCTTCTGGATCAAATCGTCAAACGGCTTGTGACACCACTGAGCACGATTGGAGTTCTCGACACCGGCACAGCCCAAGAGAACTGCGAGGAAGTTGTCTGGATCTCCGTTGTCTCCTGTCCAGCCTAGGAGAATCGCGCCATCACGATCCAATGCTCGGGAGCGGCTGAGGTACTCACCCCACTCGTAGCTGATGATCTCCACGGTCACGCCAATCTTGGCAAAGTCCGCCTGAATCAATTCGGCCATTCGGCGTGCATTGGGGTTGTAGGGACGCTGCACCGGCATCGCCCAGACCTTCATGCTCAGGTTGCTGACTCCTTCAGCGGCCAACATTTTCTTGGCTCCTTCTGGATCGTAGGGGTCATCCTGAATCGAATTGTTGTAGGACCACATGGTTGGTGGAATTGGGTTCTTGGCTGCTTGACCAGAGCCCTGGAAGACCACGTCAATGATGGCTTTCTTGTCGATTGCCATGTTCAGAGCCTTGCGGACTTTTGGATTGTCAAATGGCTTCTGGGTTGAGTTGTAGGCAAGGTAGCCAACGTTCAAACCTTCCTGCTCCATCATGGTGATCGCAGGATCTGCTTTCATTCCAGCAATGTCTGCCGGATTCGGATAGGGCATCACGTGACATTCCCCAGCCTTGAGCTTCTGGTAGCGCACGGAGTTGTCCGGAGTAATCGCAAAAACAAGGTTGTCCAGCTTTGAGGCACCACGCCAGTAAGCCGCATTCCGCTTGTAGCGAATCACAGAGTCTTTCTGGTAACCAACGAACTGGAAGGGCCCTGTGCCGATCGGAGCCTGGTTCAGCATCTCCGGAGTACCGGCTGCTGACATCTGATCGCCATACTCTGCTGAGAGAATGGAAGCAAAGTCCATCGCCATGTTGGCAATGAAGGGGGCTTCGGGTCGGTTCAGATTGAACCGGACAGTGTAGTCGTCCACCTTTTCGACTGACTTGATCAGCGAAGGCATGTCCATTCCGTCAAAGTACTCCCATGTTCCCCCAGAGACCTTGTTGTAGGGATGGCTCTCCACTCGTTGGCGCTCAAAGGAGAAGATCACGTCATCTGCATTGAAATCTCGAGAGGGCGTGAAGTTCTTGTTTTGGTGGAAGCGTACTCCCTTGCGCAGGTGGAAGGTGTAGGAGAGCCCATCAGCGGAGGCTTCCCAGCGCTCTGCCACTCCAGGAATGACGTTTGTGGTACCGACTTCGAATTCAGCCAGTCGGTTGTAGATGGGATGCGAAGAGGCATCAAAGGTGGTTCCCGAAGTATAGAGTGCAGGGTCAAAGCCCTCTGGGGAACCTTCGGAACAGTAAACCAGCGTCTTTGCCGAGACAGAGCCCGCAAAGAGTGCGCCCAGCATCAGGCCGGTCGCCAGTTTTAACGTTTTCTTCATGATCATTCCTTTCACAGGTTGGTTCAGTTCAGAGAGTCCTGGAGAAAACATTCTTGAGAGCTTGGAGCTGCGAGCCCCACAGATCTGTCATGTGATTCCCAACTCCCTGTTACTTCACAGCTTGGCACGGTGGCCACTTCACATCCATTGCGAATTTTCAGGTTGCTTTACGCTTGCTACTCCGATTTCTGATAGCCAGCCAGCTTCTCAACAACAACTCTCCGCTCTTTATTCAGGGAACACAAACTGAATCCACATTTCTCAAAATGGTCAGTTTGTACCGAGTTCCTCTGCTCCAGATCCTCCTCCCCGTGAGAGTCGATTTGTTGTAGAATTGATGGTTGTAAAGAAGTCCGAGAGCAAACGCAATCTTGCTCTTTGTAAAAAAACGTTTGCAACAGATCATCCCCGTTTTTGGCAATGCTCACTTTGAATAGCAATGAAGAGAGTGTTACGTAGGATGCTGGGGATGACAGAGAGAGTCCGCTCAAGTCGGAGTTGATCCGACCTTTCCGAGCGAACCAGCAGGATACGGATGCTGAGATTGCGTTTCTGGTAGGTTTGACGGATCAAG
>CAJXNF010000445.1 GCA_913056375.1 uncultured Pseudomonadota bacterium
ATCCGCTCACTGTCATGGACCACGACACCCAAACATTTCCATTGAGGACTAGCCATGTCTGACTTACTTTCCCGCCTGGAATCCCGCATTCGTCAAGCAGTTGAAAAGATTGAAGAATATCAATTAGAAATTGATGAACTCAAGGAACGGAATACAGTTCTTGAAGCTGAGCGCCAAGAAATGCACGACAAACTCGCGCTATTGATTGACAGCTTCGAAGAACTCGAAGCTGCTGCTGATGAGAGCGACTCTCCTGCTGATGTGACTGAAGAAATTGAAGAAACTGTTGAAGCCACTGAGGAAGAAAGTGCTGAAGAGGTCGAAGCTGCTGATACGGAATCCAGCGAAGACAATCCCCAAGATGTTGATGTAAGCCACCACAATTCCCACAACTCTGTCAATTCCTACGCCGCATCCCCGTGGTAAGACCGACTTTTCGGTCTTTCGTACTGTGCTGCCTAGGTAGCGCAGTACTGCTGCTGGCCTCTTCTTCAGCGTTCGCTCAGACTCGCCTCCACGTAGGTATCCTTCCTGTTCAGAATCTCTACCGTATTCAGCAAGATAACTGGTTCCCTCGCCTCCTCCAGGAAGAGCTTACCCGCCAGTTCCAGTTCAACGATCAATTTGCTGTGATGGCTCCGGAAACGGTTGAGCTTTGGAAAGAGCGCCTGCCCGATCAAGTTGAACAGATAATGCGTGAAGCTCGATTATCTCATCTGCTTCAACTTTCCACGCAACAGGTTCTTCAGCAACTCTCTATTCGCTGGACTCTCTTTTCAATCAGTAACAACAAACTTCAGAAAGAAGATTTTCGCAGTCAGCATTCTTTACAAAGTGTCGATGCTTTGCTCCAAGAACTACTTCAGGTGCTACAGACTAGGAATGCAGCCTTCGCAGACTTGCTCCTCTTCCCTCAGGATGTTTCCTTCGAAGCACTAGAGGCCTTTTATCGCTGGAAGGATCTCAACCCCCAACCGTGGATCGCCGAAACACGTAGTGCACACCTGCAGGCACTGAGAAATCTTACAGAACAGTATGAAGGTCTGGATAAGCGAGTGCGCTTCCAATCAGTCATCCTACAATTACAGCAAGCCTACACTCAGCAACCAGTTCCACCTGAGCTTCTCAATGAGATTCGGCAAGATTTAGATTCTTTACAAGATGACTTTTCTGACCATGCTGAATACCGTGCACTCTCCTCCCTCTGGTTTTATGTACAAGGTCAGCGATTTGAAGCAAAGGCTGAAGCCGTGATTGCCAATGCTCGTCATCCCTATCATGGTCCTGCGTGGCTTTTGTATGGTTTGAGCCTTAATGACGATGAGCCCAACCCTCGGGCAATCCAACGTGGTCTGCGTTACTACCCCTTTGTTGAAAGTCCCGAGAATCCAAATCAGGCTTTCACGGTTTTGCGTCCGGAGTTACGACCATGGTTACCCCAAAGCGCACAACCAACTGACACTTCTGATCTTGCTGATGATCGGCAACAATCAGAAAATTCACGCTACCAGGAATTGTTACAACAAGGAGTAACTCAGTTCGATCAGGAAGATTGGGAAGATGCTAAAGCAGCGATGGAGGCTGCCCAACAACTGCAACCTGGAACCGTAGAACCTGCCCTCTATCTGGCTCGCATAGCTCTTGTGCAAAACCAGACGGAGACTGCTCACAACAACTTGTTAGAGCTTCGAGATCGCTTTCCAAAAAACGATGAAGTCGCACTTTATCTTGGCTTCAGTTACGAAAAACAGCGTGACTTCAATCTCGCAGAATCACTTTACCGGGAGTCTCTGCAACTCAATCCTGAGAATCCCAAAAGTGGCTTACGCTTAGGCACGGTTTTGATCAAGAAGGGGCGCTATGAAGATGCCAAGAGTTTCTTGGAAAGTGTCACAGCCAAGTTTCCAGGATATGCAGTAGCTTGGTGGAATTTGGGACTGCTCTACCGAGAGCTTGGTGAGATGGACCAGGCTAAGATGGCCCTAAACACGGCGAGCCAGTTGGATCCAAACAATCTGCAGATTCAGTCTGTGCTAAGGTCCTTGCCGGGTTCCACTAGTGAATAGATATAGATCTTCGATTGAGGAGAGTCATAGTTAAAACGTTTCTCCGGAGGAAGGTCTTCTAGTGAACATTCATTGAAGCCACAATTCATGAATACATTGTCCTCACGCGTACTCAGTGCGATGGCTTGTTGCGCTCCCTGTCTCTTTACCTCTCCAAGGACGACGTTAACAAGTTCTCTCCCAATTCCCTGGTTACGGTAAGCTAACGCTACTGACAAGGCTGCAATCTCTACAGTTTGCTGTTCTGGATAACTAATCAGTTCACAACAACCCAACACATCCTCATCCTGACAAAACAACCGATATCGTTCGATGTGTTGTTCAAGATAGGAAGTACTACGCTGGACAATACTAGCGTCTCTCATCGGCCCACTCAGCAGTCCCCAAACTTGTGGAATATCACTAGGCCTAGCCGCTCGCACCTGTCTGTACGCTGTATTGGTGACCATCAGGCCAATCCCACCAGAAGTAAGCGTTTCCGTTAGCAGGGCTCCTTCCTTAGTTGCATCCAACCAATGACATCTCTTTACACCCCTTTCACATGCGGTAGCCATACATTCTAGTCGGAGTCGGTTGATTTCACTTATAGAAGTCTGCTGACGCAACCATTGGCGTAAGATTGAGGTATTTCTATCTTTCTCCATGAGTGGTGATGGTGTATCTTCTAAAAAAATTAACTTTTTAGCTTGGAGCCGAACTGCTATTTCTGAAGCCAATTCTCGCGCTTCCAATAGCCAAAGTCGTCCTCGCTGACCGGTTCCCCAGGGTGCCAAGAGAGGAGTATGTCGAAGTTGCAGAGTCTCACGAATGGCCACAAGGTCTACCTCCTGCACAACTCCATTGGCTAAATCCATTTCTTGAGTTGGAAAGCGTTCATCGGCACGGGCAGTGACAAAGTGACCACTTAGTGGCATAATTCCATGCCCATATA
>CAJXNF010000446.1 GCA_913056375.1 uncultured Pseudomonadota bacterium
TCCAGTCAGTCCCACGAGTTTTAAACCATTCAACGCCTGCTCTTCCACCATGTCCTTGGAGAGACGGGACATTGTCAGCCCATAGCTGACGTTTTGTAGCACGGTCATGTGGGGAAACAAGGCGTACGACTGAAAGACCATGCTTACATCACGGTCTGTAGCCGGTAACTGTGTTACATCACGACCCCCGATCATGATTTGGCCTCCTGTAGCCATCTCCAGACCTGCAATCAAACGCAAGGTGGTTGTCTTCCCACAACCGGATGGGCCAAGTAAAGTAACCAACTCTCCCGATTGAATTTGAAAGCTGACATCGCGGACTGCTTTGACGTTTCCAAAAGCCTTGGTGACGTTGAGAAATTCGACCGCAGTGTGTGCTTTGTTGTTCATCCGTTGCCACTCCAGGAAATTGGGCTCGAACCTCTTCGGCCCAGTTGACGTTGTCCAACCACCCACTGGATGCCACCAATGGCAATCAACATGACGACAATCAGCACGGAGCTATAGGCAATCGCCAAGCCGTAGTCCGCGTTTTCAACTCGTCCAAGAATATACGAAGTCGCCATATCATAGTCCGCACTAACGAGGAAAATGACGGCACTGATGGCGGTCATCGCTCTTACAAAGCTAAAGACCAAAGCAGCCAACAAGGCTGGGCGCAATAGGGGAAGCAAAATTTTTCTGAGGGTTGTGCTGGAAGGCGCTCCGAGTGTTAGGGATGCTTCGTCAAGACTTGGGTCTAACTGAGCCATTGCTGCAACGCCAGCTCGAATACCTGTGGGCATGTTACGGAACAAGAAACAGACGATCAGAATGATCCCCGTTCCTGTAATTTCAATCGGAGGTACGTTAAAGGCGAGAATGTAGCCAATTCCAATGATCGTCCCGGGAATCGCAAAGCTGAGCATCGTGATGAATTCGAAAACATCTTTTCCTGCGAAACGCTGACGAACGAGCAACCAGGCCGTAAGTAATCCCAATCCAGCGGTCAGTGGCGCTGAGATTGCCGAAATCTTTAAAGTTGTCCAGAAGGAGTTCCAGGCTGCCCCCTCCCACATCAGACCGAATTCATCCGACCATCCCAAGGCAAACGCATCAAGGTAGTGCTTGAAAGTAAAATTGTGCTTGTAACCCCAAGTCTCAACAAAACCTCCGAAGAGGATCATTCCGTACAAGGTAAGAGTCAGCACACCAAAAGGTATACAGACGAAAGCGATTGAGGTGTGGACTCGCTTGGGTAATTGCACCGGAATCCCTGCATCACCCTTGCCGGTAACACTGACGTAGGAGCGTTGCCCAAGCCACTTACGTTGAATCCAGAAAGCTGTGAGGGTAAATCCCAACAGTACCAAGGCAAGGACCGCTGCCATTCCCTGATCTGCTTGTGCTCCAGCAATAGCAAAGAAGATCTGGGTGGAGAGAACATCAAAATTTCCCCCCAGTACAAGTGGATTGCCAAAGTCCGCCAGGCTTTCAATGAATCCCAATAAAAAAGCGTTGGCCAACCCGGGTCTCATCAGTGGCCAGGTAACGGTTTGGAAGGTCTGCCAGCGGTTTGCACGAAGTGTTTGGGCTGCTTCCTCCATCGATGGACTGACTCCTTCAACAACTCCAATCAGTACCAGAAAAGCAATTGGAGTGAAGGCCATCGTTTGAGCAAACCAAACACCTGGAAGACCATAGATCCAACGGGTTGGAGGAATACCAAAAGCCCACTCCAGAAAATTATTTACCACTCCAGAGCGACCGAACAAAAGGATAACGGCTAAGCCAATTACAAATGGTGGAGTGATGATCGGAAGCAGAGTGATGGCGCGGAGGGTTTGTTTCCCTCGAATAGAAGTCCGCGTAACAAGCAGCGCAAAGGCGAGTCCCAGAAGCGTGGTTGTCACACCAACCAAGATTGCCAAGTAGAGCGAGTTCCAGGCAACTCCACAATTGAGCGAGCTATTGAGACAACTAAGCTGCCAGATTCTTGAGGAAGTGAGTTTTTCTAAAAACAGAATAGGAGCGAGCGCACCATCTTCATTCAGTAGGGCACTGAACAGAATTTTGACAACGGGATAGAAGATGAAAAGCAGTACGAGCAGAACGTTCAGACCGATTGAGCCTGTGACAAAACCATCTCCTTGCACTCCACCGCGTAAGCTCCAACCTTGGGTAAATAGGAAAAGCAGGCAACTGGCAACCAACAGAGCACCATAACCCATGCCTTCCTGTGATGGACCAGAACTACCGAGCATAAGCTGGAGAGCTTCGCTATTCCAACCTCGCAATCCAATAAGAAAGCCCTGCAACAAGATCCAACAAAGGCCAACACCACCGCAGCCCATAAGAAGACTGGCAAGCCTTGGATCATCACGCTTCCAACCCAAACAAATGATCGGTAGTCCGATGCAGATCAACAGTGGTAGCAGCCACCAGCGATCTTGCATGAAGATCTGCAAGATGCCTGGAGCATATTCGTCATCCAGCGGCCAGCCATCTTCAATCCAGATAAAACTCCAGAAGCCGTCGTAGGCCTGGTACCAAGGAAGCACCAAGGCACCAAACCAACCAACGATAAGCCAAAGTAGGAGAGCTTTACGAAAAAGGTATGGAGTTGCCTCCCCCCGCTGAATGCGACGAGAGAGGCTAAGAGAGGTTGAACTCACCGAGGCAGGGTCGAAACTTCGTTATCCCACTTGGAGAGCAGACGGGTTCTTACGTCTTTTGACCCGTACTTAGCGTGGTCATAATCAATGACCTTTACACTATCCAGATCCGGGGCTTCCTTTGGCACTTTAGCACCTTTGTTCGAGGGCACTTGATAAGCACCAACACTGGCGGCC
Source organism: uncultured Pseudomonadota bacterium (assembly GCA_913056375.1). GTDB lineage: Bacteria > SAR324 > SAR324 > SAR324 > NAC60-12 > JCVI-SCAAA005. The sequence goes on from CAJXNF010000446.1 coordinate 2,832, forward strand.
ATGCTTTGGATATCTGCAGTCAGTGCAAAATCATAGAACTTCTTGGCACTTTCCATATTGCGAGCGCCTTTGATGATGCTCATTGAACCAATTTCGTAGCCTGTTCCCTCACAAGGAGCGACTGTTTGAATGGGCATCCCCTTGACTGCTTGGGTCACCGCATCG
>CAJXNF010000447.1 GCA_913056375.1 uncultured Pseudomonadota bacterium
TCTCCGCATTGCGAATCCAACCTCTGGAACGTCTCCAAATTGATGGCTTGTCATTTTTTCCATTAATTAGCTCAGTAGCAGTCAACTTGAACCATTCCTGAATGATCTTAAATTGTGGGCTTGAGTGTAGCGCTCAAAGACTTCAGTCTTAAGTACTTTTGATTTGACTAGCCATTGAAAGGCCAAGTCTCTTTGACCTAGTTTCAACCATGCACAGGAGTCGCATGTTTAAGAAAGTTGTACCCGTAACAAAAGAAAATCACAGCCATCTGTTTGTCAAGGGAACAGACAATTTCCTTTTTGCTAAAGATTTTCATATTGCGCCCATTGCTCTCAAAGAATTTTTCAGAGCTGCTGCTTACTATCCAATCATCTTTTTAGAAGAGCCCAGCTCAAAGGAATTCCGGCCTGTAGCTTTACTGGGACTTCAGCAAGGGGAGAATCTTTATATTGATGATCAGGGAAAATGGTTAGTCCCCTATGTTCCTGCAGCAATTCGTAGGTATCCGTTTACCCTTGCACCTACTCAGGATCCAAATCAATTTTTAATTTGCGTTGATGAGGAAAGTGACTTGGTTGGAACGGAGGAAGGAAACCCCTTGTTCACAGCTGAAGGAGAGCTGAGTGAGACAATGGAACATGTCAGGAAATATCTGACCGAGTTACACCAAATGGAGCAGTTCACTCATCAGGTTTGTAAGGAACTGAAAGACATGAACCTGTTTACCTCAATGAATCTGAACTTCCAAAACATGGGACAAACCCAGCAGATTCGGGGCTTGTATCTTGTGAATGAGGAAAATCTGAACAAGCTTGGCGACAACGATTTCCTTAAGTTGCGCAGAAGCAACGCACTTCCTGCAATTTATGCCCACCTAGCTTCTTTGCCACAAGCAGATCGGTTAGCTCAATTCCGAAGAGATGGGGAGGTGCCCCCCGCAACAAATTAATGATTTGAGTAGTCGGTGTCCCCTTAATAGATACCGACTACCTTTTCGCTAAATCACCCTTCCTTAAGTTTCACACTCCCAGAAGTATCCTCGCAGGATTCTCGAGATATTCCTTCACTTTGAATAGGAAACTGACGGATTCACGCCCATCAATGATTCGATGATCGTAACTGAGAGCTAAGTACATAACTGGACGAATCACCACTTGTCCGTTTAACGCTACAGGTCGTTCCACTACGTTATGCATCCCCAAGATGGCGCTTTGAGGAGGGTTGATGATCGGTGTTGAAAGCATTGACCCGAAGACGCCACCGTTAGTGATCGAGAAAGTACCTCCTGTCATTTCTTCAACGCTCAACTTATTATCCCTCGCACGCTTGGCAAGTCTACCAATCTCCAGTTCAATTTGAGGAATAGTTAAACTCTCCGCATTGCGAACCACAGGGACTACCAACCCTTTTGGAGCACTTACAGCGATGCCAATGTCGACGAAATCACTATAAACAATCTCATTGCCATCAATCATTGCATTCACTGCGGGAAATTCTTGAACTGCCTCGCTCACAGCTTTTGTGAAGAAGCCCATAAAACCAAGACGCTGCCCATATTTCTTTTCAAATTTGTCCTTGTAATCCTTGCGCATTGCGAAGATCGCGCTCATGTCAACCTCATTGAAGGTTGTTAGCATGGCGGTTTCGTTCTTAACAGCTACGAGGCGTTCAGAAAGCTTGGTCCGCAGCCGAGACATTTTTTCACGGCGCTGCTCTCTGCTAGAGGACTTAGGAACTGTCGCTCCATCGTTTTTAGATTCAGCGGAGGCAACAACGGCTGTGGACTCGGTTTTCAGGGGTGGAGGTTGCTGATTTTTAGCTAGTTCGACATCCTGCTTTGTAATTCGATTGCCTGGGCCAGAACCTTGAACCTGGTCAGCAGAGATCCTTGCTTCGTTCATCAACTTATGCGCTGCAGGCGACGGATGTCCAGCCGCATAGCCGACGCTGGGTGATTCCATCTTCTCCGGGACAGCATTTGATGACTCGGTAGTTGGTCCGCTTGAATCTGCACTTGGAACCCCAGCCGTGTCAATTTTACAAAGGACGTCTCCTACTTTTGCATCAGCCCCCTCTTGCAAGATAATTTGCACTGTCCCCGCAACCTCTGCGGGCATGGGTAAGGTTGCTTTGTCAGTTTCAATTTCGCATAAAATCTCATCAACCTGAACGAAATCTCCATCTTCCTTGTGCCAGGTTTCAATAGTAACCTCTGTGATGGATTCCCCGGGGCTAGGGATCTTTATCTCAACAACGGACATACTTTATCTCTGAGCTTAGAGTTATAATTTCGGGATTTTAAGCAAACGCTCGATGAATCAGTTCTTCTTGTTGCTTTTTGTGCATCACAGAAAATCCGGTTGAAGGACTACTGCTCTCTTTACGCGAGACCAACTTCAAGGGGCTTCCCAGATCAGGAAATTTCCTCATCATGAATCCTGCCGCACCCATATTTTCAGGCTCTTCCTGAACCCAAAACCACTCCTGCGCCTGTACATAACGATTTCGTATTTCCATGATCTGTTCTGTTGCCATCGGATAAAGCTGCTCTAGGCGCACAACAGCAACATCTTTGCGCTCTTCCAATTGCTGCCTCTCTAACAGGTCGTAGTAAATTTTTCCGTTGCAAAACAACACTCTTTTGACCTTTGATGGATCTGCATAATGATCATCAATGACTTCTTGAAAACAGGTACCCTTCCCAAAATCAGTCAGAGAACTGATACACTTCGGATGGCGCAGCAGACTTTTTGGGGTGAAGATCACCAAGGGTTTCCGAAATGCACGCGCCGTCTGTCTTCGAAGGGCATGAAATAGATTGGCCGGGGTTGTACAATTCAGAATGTACATGTTGTTGTCGGCACACAAGGTCATGAATCTTTCAATTCTTGCTGATGAGTGCTCTGGACCTTGGCCTTCATAACCGTGTGGTAGTTGGAGAACCAAACCATTCATTCGCTGCCATTTTGTTTCAGCAGAGGCAATAAA
>CAJXNF010000448.1 GCA_913056375.1 uncultured Pseudomonadota bacterium
CTTCGATGGTCTTGACCATACCTATCCTCCTGAAAAATTTCTTGCTCACTTAAGCGCTCGCGTCACATTTCAATTAGTTCCTCAACTGCTGGATCAACAAGCCCATACTTCATCTTATTTGCCTCGGCTCGGAAGAATTGAAGATTAGCCAGTTGCTCTTCGGGGAAGGAAGTCGATCTTTTTTCAAGATCTGTCAGATATTTTGATGCGTCCTTGTATGTGGAGATAAATCCAGAAGCCTTCGTCATAGACGCCCCAATTTCTGGAGAAGCCAAGATCGCATTCAGGAAGGTATAAGCATTATCCAAGTTCGGGGCATTGTTGGCGATATTGTATGTGTAAACAAAACCGTAGGATCCCTCTCTTGGAATGGTCATCCCTAGTGGGAAGCCATCGTTGATTAGGGCCGCAGCAGGGCCATTCCAACTGTGACCTAATGCGATGTCCTGGTTGACAAACATTTGTTGCACCTCTGCGCCACTGTCGTAATACTTACGCACCAGAGATTTCTTCTGAATCAAAAATTGCTTCGCTTCTTCAACGATTGCGGCTGCTTTGTCTGGATCATTCAGATAAGCCACCATGTTACCGTCATATCCAAGCATTAGCATTACAATCGACATCATGTCCTGAATGATGTAAGCAGTCTGCCCGGAATATTTTTCTGAGAAAAGCGTATCCCAGGTCAGAGCTTCTTCCATGGAAACGAGTTCAGTGTTGTAGGCTAGAACTTCCATTCCAGATAGAATGGGTGCTCCCCATTTCTCACCATTGATGGTTGCCCAGTCACTTTCTGAGAAGGTTGGATTGATTTTACCCCAGTTGGTTAGTCGATCCGTGTCAAGAGGGGCCAACAATTTATTGTCAATAAATTGCAGGAAGCGGTGCCCTGCAACTGTCATGATATCAACGGTTGGGTTGGGTTGCTCGGCAGCCAATAAATTGAACTGCTTGCCTTGGTCATCCACTAGGCGGATATTAATTTTGATACCGGTTTCTGCTTCAAACTGTTTCTTGAAACTTTGTGGAACAAAATCGTTGTAGGTCCAAATGTTGACTTCTCCACCGGAAGCTGAAGCACGTCGAATATAGGCAGGACTAGCGATTGCTGCCCCAGCTAAAGCAGTCATCCCAATAAATTTTCGACGATTTAATTTGTAATCTGCCATTTCATAACCTCCTAATTGGCTAGTTCCTGTAGTTAGCTCACCATGCACATCACAACTCCTCATCAACTTGAGAAGCTATTGTAGATTTTTTTGATCTCTAATTTTGCATCCAAAAGACATCTTACAAATCTACATTCACTCAACCACGCAGACCCTACCAGATTTAACTCCCGAGGAAAGTTAATAAAAACTTTGGATGATTGAGTATAATTGAGGATTGAGATAATTGTTGGCTGAGTTTGAAAGTGGAGTACGCGATTGTTCCATTGGTTTTCTGAAAACTCTCAGAGAATCTTTTTAATTGAGTATCCCACTCAAGGAAGCTTGCTGAAGATCTTCAAGGCCATAATCTTCAAGATCAAGAGCAGCCAACAAATTATTTTCTTTTGCAAAATCAGTATCATACATTGCAGAAAAAATCTCGATTCCTGCTTCATGTAATTTGGCTGGGCGTCCTACCAGCCTACCCAGCAGGGCAGTTAGCTGCAAACCATAGGGTACGTCTTCAGTAACGTACCTGCTGTCCGCTGTGGCAGGCCCAATTCCCCCATTTCCCTGTTCATGCATCCGCTGATTCATTTCAGAAATCGAAGCAACGGGAACATGAAAACTGAGATGAAAATGTTCAAAAATTGTCTTCACCTTGAGACCCAGTTTTTCAGCTATTGCCAGACGCTCGAGATCCAACATCTCAAGCAACCGTCCAACTTTTGGAGTCACATTTTGTCCCTGGCTCCAAACTTCACCCCTTTCCATTCGGGTGATGTTGCCCAACGCAATTCCAAGATGATTCTGAGGGTTGAGGTTGGAAAGTGAGATTGCTAACAACCCTGCACGGGGTTCAAAACGATCATCAAAAAGTTGATGGCAAATTGCCATTGCATCTTTTGACAGATCCTCAGGTATCGTGCAGAGGTCTATCTTGCTTCGGACTGTATTCACTCTTACCACCGGGCCCGCTTCACGCCGCCCAGTCACTGAGGTTGTGCCCCAAGCAGTAATGGGGATGGATAATCCTCGCGTTTTGAGAAGTCTCATAAGATAGAGAGCGCCCATGGAAGCATGTGATGAGATAATCACTTGCTGCCCTTGGGCAATGTGGGGGGCTAACTCGTCCATGACCTCTTTATGTCCCCAAGCAGGCAGTGCCAGCAGTAAGATTTGATTTTCAGCTACCAGCTCCTCTGCAGACTTAGCAATGCGAGGATTGAAAAATAGTTCAATCGCCCCATGAGAGGAAACACCAGATTCTAGGCCATCTGTACCTCTTCCGGAAGGTGACCAGAGCATCGGTTGATGACCACGCTGGGCCAACAAGGCAGCTGTTCCTAATGCAATCGAACCCGCACCAGCAATTCCAATCCTCAAACCTGCATTCATACATCCTCATCTGGTTGAATCGGGTCACCCAAAACATGCATCAGACGATTGGCCCACCCAAATAGAGATGAAGAAAGAATCAGATCTAAGATTTCGTCATCTCTTAACCCAACTTTCTGAAGTTCTGCTACATCATCGGCATTTGCTTGGGGAGGGGATTCCGACAGTTTGCGAGCAAATTCAAAGATAGCAGCATCGCGTGGCGAGAGTTCAGCATGAAATCCACGGGCAAGAAGCTTATCTGTAACCTCAGTACTTTTTGACAACTTTGCGTGTCGGTCAGCATGCACGGCTGCGCAGTATACACAACGATTGACCATTGACGCTGCAAGCGCACCAAGTTCCCGCTCAGTTCGGGACATTCCACCTTTGTCGTACATGATGGCGTTGAAGAGCGGTGAGCGTATTTTCAAACTCTCCACGTCGT
>CAJXNF010000449.1 GCA_913056375.1 uncultured Pseudomonadota bacterium
CCATCTTCCTCCCACAGGAAGTCATAAAAATCACCGGCGAAGTTAATCTTGTTCACTCCAGGACCGGTATCTTGTTTGGTTACTGTATCGTCACCATCTACTGAAACACTACTGTAGGTCAGAGATGCTTCGAACTGACCAGTAACTGCAGCAATGCCGTTACCATGGCCTTCTGCGAAGCTAGGGGCTGCCAGTGCGGCGGAAGCGAGTGCGGCCAACATCAGGCTTTTAAACTTTTTCATACTACTCCTTACAAAGTTAGGAATCGGTTGGTTGCCCGCCCCGCCTGGCAGCAGGGGACAAGCAGTCAACTTTCGTCGACATCTTTAAGAACAGGTGCGTGGGGCCGGCCTTGCAGCTGTAAGTGAATGCCGAAAAAGGAGAAGCAAAATCAGCCTCTTGCCAAAGTGGCTTTCCGTTTTCCGGGCTCCTTACCCTACATGCTACAATGTTCGTGCCAAACGCACTTTCTTTTCAATTAAAACCAGAAAAATCGGTCGAAAGACGAAACCAACGCAGGGGGGCCAAGGATTCTGGCGCTTGGACGGGCTGTCCAAGGCGTCTGTCATCTTTCCGAGCTTGCCCACATCCCACGGGCTCGTCCCGCCTGATCGATTCTGCTGGCAGCGACCTCGCTGGAACTGCGCGAACAGAATGCGCCCAATCCCTTTCGTCCGTGCTCCTCACAAGCGCACGACAGGGATTAGACCACAAAGAAGGAAAGTATCTTGGATTTAAGAGAAAGGTCAAGAGGTATTCAGACAAGCTGACTTCTGACAAAATCATTTTTCTGAATTACCGCCAAACTTTTTATCAGAACACAAGAAAAACCTGCGAGCGCAGGCGGATACTCTCCGTCTTTTTCAAATTCCCAGATCGACGGCATCCCTCCATGGGATTCAATCGGGGAATCAGTTACCCTGCTGCTGCAGGTTCTCTGGATATCGGTCTCGGTCAATATCGGGCAGAATCGGCAACAGCACTGCAATCGAGAAGACCCCGACTGCGATGCTGACCACTACTCCAACAAAGAGGAGACGGAATGCTTTTTTCGTTTCGGTCATACGGATCGTGAACAGATATTATTGATGAATTTCTTATTTTGAACCGGAAACGTAGCGAAGTCTTCGCAAGAAAACCAGTCCTTTATCTAGCAACAGTAGATTTTTTTACTCGCTGGAATGATTTCACTCCGCAGCGCTGTTGACAATCTCGGTTTCCGCAAAGAAGTAGGCAATCTCCGTTGCTGCTGTCTCTGGGGCATCAGAACCATGGACCGTGTTCTCCCCGATGCTCAGGGCGAAGTCCTTGCGAATCGTTCCCTCTGCGGCCTGAGCCGGGTTGGTAGCGCCCATCACGTCACGATGACGATTGATGGCATTATCTCCTTCCAACACACTGACCACGACCGGCCCTGAACTCATGAACTCGGTCAACTCTCCGTAGAAGGGGCGTCCTCGGTGCACGGCGTAAAAACCTTCTGCCTCACGCAGGGAGAGGTGGAGCATCTTGGTTGCGACAATCCGCAGGTCGTTGGCTTCAAAGCGAGAAAAAATCTGGCCAATCAAGCTACGCTTGACGCCATCGGGCTTGATGATCGAGAGAGTTCGTTCCAGTGCCATGCTGCCTTTCGGGTTGGCCGTTTTGTGGAAAAGACTGCCCAGATGGACGGTCTTGTGAGCAAATTTTGATGAGTTTGCTGTGCAAGTAATCTTGTCGAAGCTACTGGAGAAACTGCGTTCAAGTCAAGGTGCAGAAGTTCTGCAAGAGCTGCAAACCAGCTTGCTGGCTCTTTTCCGGATGAAACTGCACTCCCCAGACGTTATCTTTTCGGACAACTGAGGCAAAAAGGTAGCCATACTCTGTCTCACCCAGCACGACCTCTGGATCATTGGGCCGCAGATGGTAGGAGTGTACAAAGTAGAAGTGGCTACGATCACGCACCCCCTGAAACAGCAAATCAGACTTGCGGATTTCGACCTCGTTCCAGCCGATCTGTGGAATTTTGAGTTGATGCTCAAACCGGCTGACTTCTCCAGCGATCCATCCCAGGCCCTGGTGCGGACCATCTTCCTGACCCAGCTCCAGCAATAATTGAGCGCCAACACAGATCCCCAATAGCGGAGTGCCAGACTGGACCTTCTCCTCCATCACCTCCAGCATTCCAGAATCACGAAGATGCTGCATCGCTGGCCCAAAGGCACCCACTCCAGGGAAGAGAATTCGATCTGCTTGACGGACCGCTTCCGGCTCTTCCACAATCGCAACCGGCAACTTCAGGTAGTCCAGGGCGTTTTTGAGGTTGTGCAGATTACCGACTTTGTAGTCGATGATCACACTCAGGCTCACAGCACGCCCTTCGTTGACGTGACACCGGCACGTCTTGGGTCTAGCTCCGTGGCTTGTCGCAAGGCCCTGGCGAAGGACTTGAACAATCCCTCACACTTGTGGTGGTCATTCTCTCCGTACAGGATTGCCATGTGGAGGGTGGTCTTCGAGGCAATCGCAAAGGACTTGAAGAAGTGTGGGATCATCTGGGTGTCCAGTGTGCCGATCGCTGGCTGACGAAATTCCCCCTGGAACACAAAATCCGGCCGACCACTCAAATCCAGCACAGTGCGCACCAAGGTCTCGTCCATCGGCACATACATCTGGCCGTAGCGAACGATCCCCTGCTTGTCTCCCAGCGCTTCAAGAACGGCAGCCCCCAAGGTCAGAGAGATGTCCTCGACCGTGTGGTGACAATCCACCTCCAGGTCTCCCTCACACTGAAGCTCCAGATCAAACAAGCCGTGGAAGGCCAACTGCTCCAGCATGTGATCGAGGTAACCGATACCGGAGCGCACGGAGACCTTACCGCTGCCATCCAGGTTGATCGTCAGTTGGATTTTGGTTTCGCGTGTATTTCGTTGTTTGCTGACTTCTCGCATTGTCGGCTTTGCTTCAGAAGGAATAGTAGACTCGGCTGGC
>CAJXNF010000450.1 GCA_913056375.1 uncultured Pseudomonadota bacterium
TGTTCGCTACTCAGGAAGGTTAAGTATGCTGCCTTCAGGGTCGAGAGAAGTCCTCATTTTGGCAGAAGATCTTGACCTGCCAACCAATCTCTCCATCCATGATGATCAATTATACATCTCATCAGGCCAGGGAACACCTGGTCGAAATGTATGGACTCATCAAGGGGTTGTGCCCATCGAGGGGAAAATCTTCAGTTATTCTTTAAATCCATAATTCCTTGCTTATCCCGAGTGGTTCCTTGCCGAGATTGATACCTTGAGACGCTTACGAGTTGCCCTAGTGGGGACAGGGGTTGGAATGGCTCACGCCAAAATGTATCAGACCCTTCCAGATCTTTTTGAAGTTGTTGCCGTCTGCGAAATTGATGAGAAAAGACGTTTGGAATTTGTTGAGCAAATCGGAGTAGAGTTCCAAACAGATCGATTAGAAGAACTCTTTGAACAGGATCTGGATCTGATCGATATCTGTACACCCTCCGGGTTGCATTTTTCTCAAGCCTGCGCTGCGCTCAATGCAGGATTCCATGTTGTCCTCGAGAAACCAGTGGTCCGTTCGCTCAAGGAATTGGATGAGTTGTCCCGGGTCGAACAACAATCTGGTAAGAAATTATTCCCAATCTTTCAGTATCGATTCGGTCACGGAATCCAAAAACTCCATCACTTGATCGCAAAGGGAGTGGCTGGTCGTCCTTCGATCGCAACAGCAGAGACCCACTGGTTGCGTGGTGAGAGTTATTACAGTCGGGGGATGTGGCGAAGCACTTGGGAGGGTGCTGCAGGTGGTAGTTTTGCCACCCATGCGATTCATATTCATGACTTGATCTGCGAGGTGCTGGGGAATCCTGTTTCCGTCTTTGCGCATGCCTCCAATGTGATCAATGGCTATGAAACAGAGGATTTGGGGGTGTTGCTATTGAATTTTGCCAGCGGTGCGATGGCCACATCCACAGTCACTCTGGGTTCTCCTGAGCAGATGTCCCGATTACGTTTTTGTTTTGAGGGACTGACTGCGGAGAGTGGCCGTGAACCCTACAACCCTGGTCACGACCCATGGACATTTTCGCATGATGATCCTGATCAAAGAATCGTGATTGAAAACGCTCTCGCAGACTTTTCTCCAAGGCTGGAGCGATTCCCAGGCCAATTCCTTCGTATTCATGAAGCCCTCACAGGGAAAGCACAGACTCCTGTTACTCTGGCAGATGCGCGGCGGTCTATTGAACTGCTGACAGCTGCCTATTGGTCAATTAAGACCGGTGAAACTGTCCACCTCCCAATTCCTTCAGAGCACCCATTTTATTCTGGTTGGATTGATACGATGAAGCAGGAATTTGGAAGATCTTGAAACCAAGAGAGTTCAATCACCAAAACCTTGGTTGATATTTGATTGAACAAATAGCTCAAAATTTTTGAAGACACTATAGAACCTTTGTTCTGCCGCAATTTGTAAGTAAAGGAATTCAAAATGGCTACTCAACGCATTGGCATTATCATGCACGGAGTGACGGGCCGTATGGGCTACAATCAGCACTTGGTCCGCTCTGTCAAGGCGATCATGGAGGATGGTGGAATCTTACTGTCTAACGGAGATCGCTTGCTACCGGACCCAATCCTTGTGGGGCGCAATGCCAAAAAAGTGGAAGCTCTGGCGCTTGAACAAGGCATTGCACGGTGGTCGGACAATATCGCGGAGTGCCTGGCTAACAAGGACGACACCGTCTTTTTTGATGCGGGAACAACACAGATGAGAGCTGAACTGCTCAGCCAGGCAATTCAAGCTGGCAAACACATCTACTGTGAAAAACCCAGCGCTGACACTCTGGAGAATGCGTTAACCATCGCAAGGTTAGCTCAAGCAAAACAGGTGAAGAACGGCGTTGTCCAGGACAAACTCTTTCTGCCAGGCTTGCTGAAGCTAAAATCCTTGATCGATAGCGGGTTCTTTGGGCAAATCCTCTCGGTTCGTGGGGAATTTGGCTATTGGGTTTTTGAAGGGGATTGGCGCAAAGCTCAACGTCCTTCCTGGAATTATCGCAAGCAGGATGGAGGAGGGATCATCCTTGATATGCTCTGCCACTGGCGCTATGTGCTGGACAACCTGTTTGGCTCGGTTCAGGCCGTATCTTGCCTTGGTGCGCGCCACATTCCTGATCGATGGGATGAACAAGGGCAACACTATCACGCTGATGCTGATGACGCAGCCTATGCCACCTTCCAACTTGCTGGAGGTATTGTTGCCCAGATCAACTCATCTTGGTGCACAAGGGTAAAGCGAGACGAACTGGTTACGTTCCATGTAGATGGCACTCATGGTTCAGCGGTTGCGGGATTGACTTCATGTGTCACGCAACATCGTGTCAATACTCCCAAGCCGGTCTGGAATCCGGATGTGCCTAACCCGATTGATTTTCAAGCATGCTGGGAAGCGGTCCCTGATGTAGAGGTCTTTGGCAACGGTTTCCGTGTGCAATGGGAGATGTTCTTGCGTCATGTAGCCGAAGATGCCCCCTGGAAATATGATCTGATGGCTGGGGCTCGGGGTGTTCAGTTGGCAGAACTGGGCATGCAAAGCTGGGCAGAGCGACGTTGGTTGGATGTCCCGGATCTGGAGGCATGATGTTGACCATCGATTTACCCACGGGAGGGAACCGCATCGATCGCTATGAATTGAGCAATCCGATTGACTTCCAGGCGCCGAGCGTATCTCTCAATCGTATCGCCTTTGCCGCAGTCCATGTTGTTTCAGATCCAACTAGTTCTGCCGATCCGTGGACTGAGGTCGCCATTGATTGGGACGCTACCTTAGCTTATCGACGCTACCTTTGGTCACATGGACTTGCGGTTGCTGAAGCAATGGACACCGCGCAACGTGGCATGGGCTTGAATTGGCCTCAAGCCCTGGAGCTGATTCAACGATCTGTCACTGAAGCAAAGTCCGTCCAAGGCGCCGTGGTTTTTTCAG
>CAJXNF010000451.1 GCA_913056375.1 uncultured Pseudomonadota bacterium
TACGAGATCTTCAGGGGAAGCTTCCAAGTTCTCTGCTGCTAGTTTCTTTGCCGCCTCCATGAACTTCAATACTCCCTCATGAATCGCTGAGCCCCCGATATAGAGCGAGCGAGATCCGTAGCTTCCGTTGCCCTTAACCACGTCAGTGTCACCTTGCACCACATTGAGCTGCTCAAGCGGCAGGTCCATCTTTTCAGAAAGTAACTGCAAGTAGGCAGTCTCAATCCCTTGACCCATAGCCTGGGTGCCTGAATAACAGGTAAATTTCCCAGCTCCCGAAGCTTCCATAGTAACATCTTCAGACCAGACAGCCCCGGTCCACTCGATGTAGCAGGAAAGACCCCTACCTCGCAGTTTGCCTTGCTTGGCTGATTCTGCTTTGCGGGCTTCAAAACCATTCCAGTCAGCTTGTTCCAGAATTAGATCGAGTACCGTGTTGAAGTCACCACTATCATAGACCTCTCCCAATGGATTGGTGTAGGGCATCGCATCGACAGGAATGAAGTTTTTGCGACGCATCTCAATCGGATCTACTCCAAGCTCATCAGCAGCTTTTTCCATCAACCGCTCCATCAGGTAAACTGCTTCTGGTCTCCCAGCTCCACGGTAGGCAGCCAGTGGTGCGGTGTGGGTGGCATAGGCATCGGTAACCAGAAAGTAGGCAGGAATGTGATAAACCGAGGTGGAAACTTTTGGGCCTACTTCCAGGGGAATCGCAGCGCCAGCACCTGTTGGGAACGCCCCGAGGTTTCCAAGATTATGCAGGCGCATTCCGAGGATCTTACCCTCAGCGCTACAGGCCAACTCAGCATGATTGATTTGATCACGCCCGTGCCCAGTCGCTTGGAAATCTTCAGTACGGCTACCCCGCCAACGGATATTGCTCTGTAGCTTGCCAGAGGCATAAATGACCACGACATCTTCAGGGTAGGTCATCGCTTTGACACCAAATCCTCCGCCAATATCCTCAACGATTACATGGAAATTCTCTGCTTTCTCCCCGAAAATCCCAGGAAGGGTTCCAAGTAGTCCGTGGGGATGCTGATGCCCAATACGGATGGTTCTTCTACCAGAATTTTTGTCGTATTCACAAATGACAGTACGAGGTTCCATTGCATTGCCAACCAACCTGTTGTTGGTCAGCTCCAACTTGGTGACATGGTGCGCTTTGGCAAAGGCCTCAGCCACGGCGGCCTCATCTCCAAACGTCTTCTGAGCAACAATGTTATTCGGAGCATCCTCCCAAACCAGAGGAGCATCTGGTGCACTAGCAGTCGCAAGATTACCTGCAGCAGGTAGTTCGTCATATTCAATTTCAACCAACTGTGCAGCATCCACAGCTTGAGCTTGGGACTCCGCAACAACGGCTACGACTGCTTCTCCTACATAACGCACAACTCCATTGGCAAGCGCATGCCATTCAGGTTGAGCCATCGGTTGACCATCCTGGCGCTTATACCCTCCTGCAATCGGTAGAGGTTTGACCCCATCAGCCAACAAATCTTCAGCAGTGTAGATTGCGATAACTCCTTCACTTTGGAGTGCCTCTTCCTTATCTATGCTGGCAATTCGTCCATGAGCCAGATAAGAACGGATGAAGTGTAAGTGTAACTGGCCAGCTGCTGGACGGTTGTCCGTGAAGCGTCCCTTTCCCAGAATCAGGTGCGCATCTTCCACCCGACGGAGGGAACTTCCAGTTTTGGATTTAGTAGGATTGGGGGTCGTGGCGAGTTCGGTCATTGAAAAACTCCATAGATTGTAAAGGTGCCAAATTCTGTCCGCAAAATAATCAGACTCTTTGATTATGTCAAATGAGAATCACAAGTATTTGAACCAATTCTTTTTTTGAGGCAGATCTTATAGGGTCAGTGCTTGATAGACGACATTTCGTAGATACTGAAAAAATAGATGCTCTGGAGGAGGAATCAGTTGCCCCATCTGAATCAGGATCAACTCCTCTTGAGGATCGATCAGAAACTTGGTGGAGGCCAGGCCTGCCCAACCATAGCTTCCCTGGCTACCCAAGCTCATACTCTGTGCAGGATCCATATTGACCGACACCCCTAATCCCCAGCCTTCTCCCTTGAGCGGATTATTGCGAATTTCCAGTGGGAATAGCTCTGCCGAGAGATGATTAACTCGCATCAGCTCAATGGTCTTGTGGCTCAGCAGACGCTCCCCCTCCCACTTTCCATATTGCAGCAGCATACGGGCAAATTTCAGATAGTCCAAAGCTGTAGAAACCAGCCCATGTCCACCACGCAGGCAGTTGTGTGGTGCCTTGTAAATCTCTGATTCAAATCCGCTCAGCGGTTTGAGTTTGGCACCACTTTGCCAAGCTTTTTCCAGAGTCTCCGGTGACAGGTTGGGATCAAACCAATCGGCAACAGAATATAGCTCCGCCAAACGGGAGAGTTCCTGAGGAGGCACGTGATAACCAGTATCTCGCATCCCCAGAGGCTCAAAGATACGCTCTTGCAAGAAGCGATCGATGGGTTGACCCGAGATGATCTCGACAAGACGAGCACAAACATCGGTGGACACACTGTAGTGCCAGCGGGTTCCCGGTTGGAAGGCTAATGGAAAATTCAACAAATGGTCGACCATCCCCTCAAGACTCAAAGGGGCTCTTTCAGCAGAAGATTGCTTGTAGAGCTTGGCAACCGGATGCTGTTCCGCATGCATCTCGTAGGTCAAGCCAGAGGTATGTGTCAACAGTTGATGGATAGTCACAGGCTTCTTGCGTTCTTCCGTTTGCATTTCACCTGTCTGTTCATCTACACCAGCAAAAACCTCCAAGTCAGCAAACTTCGGGATAAACTCCGATGCTGGTGTGTCCAAACGAAAGCGTCCCTCTTCCAACAGCATCAACAAAGCCACACTAACAATCGGTTTTGTCATCGAATAGATCCGAAAGATCGTATCTTCCTCAATCGGCAATCCTCGCTCGATATCTCGCAA
>CAJXNF010000452.1 GCA_913056375.1 uncultured Pseudomonadota bacterium
TTCAGGATCAGTAAATTTCGAAATCAGGAGTTAGTGGATGGAGATGCAATATAGAAGGTTGGGTCAAGCAGGAATCAAAGTGAGCGTTTTGTCTTTTGGATCCTGGGTTACTTTTGCCAAACAACTTCCCTTGGATAATGCCCTCACATGTATGCAAGCAGCACATGATGCAGGAGTGAACTTCTTCGACAATGCAGAGGCTTACGAAAAGGGAGAGTCCGAAAAATTGATGGGACAAGCTCTAAAAGAACTTGGCTGGGCCCGTGAAACTTATCTGGTCTCCACAAAGTTTTTCTGGGGAATCGTGCCGGGGGTCAATACGAAAAACACCTTGAATCGAAAGTATCTCAGACAAGCCATGGAACGTTCGCTCGAGCGCTTTGGTCTGGATTTCATCGATCTTGTTTTCTGCCATCGCCCTGATCCCGAAACTCCAATTGAAGAAACTGTTTTTACCATGTCAGAAATGGTTAGTTCCGGGAAAGCTCATTATTGGGGTACTTCCGAATGGTCTGCTCAGGAATTGTTGGAGGCCTATGAAATTGCTGAAAGATATCACCTTCACAAACCAACGATGGAACAGCCTCAATACCATCTATTCCATCGTGAAAGATTGGAGGAAGAATATGCTCCACTTTTCAAAAAATATCAGATGGGCACCACAATTTGGAGTCCCCTTGCCTCAGGTATGTTAAGTGGAAAATATCTTGAGGGTATTCCAGCTGATAGCCGAGCCAACCTTCCTGGATATGAATGGCTCCGAGAGAAACTAACGGATCAAACTACCTTGAATAAGGTGAAGAACCTGAAAGTCATCTCCGATCGACTAGGCTGTTCTCTCTCCCAATTAGCCCTGGCTTGGTGTGCAAGTAATCCAAATGTTTCCACCGTAATTACCGGGGCAAGTCGAGTGGAGCAAGTTCATGAAAATATGAAATCGCTGGATGTTTTAGAACTGATTATACCTGACGTTAAACAGGAGATCGAAGAAGCAGTAAGCTAGTAAAATTCACTTTCGCAGCTTTTTGAGAATTCTGGATTTTCAAGAATATGCTCATGGGAATTGAACAAAGACGCTGTATCATCTTTTTGTAAGACTTGAAAAAATCTTCATAAGGGAATGGATTCCTCGAAGTAGTTTGGAAGTCAAAATTTGAAATCATCTTTCTCATTTTAAAAGGATAAAAATGAAAAAGTTCTGGAAACCTCTGGCAACTGCTTTTCTTGGATCGCTGTTGCTGACAAGTCCTGCCCAAGCTGAAACCCTTCGGTTGGTCCTCACCGGCGACATCTATGAATTAGATTCTGACAAGGGACGTGGAGGAATGGCTAAGTTGGCTACCGTAGTCGAACAGCAGCGCGCCTCTGGAGACACGGTAATGTTTGTTCATGCAGGTGATACTTTCTCCCCGTCTTTGCTTTCAGGCTTCGTCAAAGGCAAGCAGATGGTCGAAATGTTCAATGCGATGAACCTTGATTTGATGGTGCTCGGAAATCACGAGTGGGATTTTGGACCAGAAGTGCTCCGAGAGCGAATCAAGGAAGCGAACTTTCCGATCATGGCGACCAATGTCCGTGAAGGGAATGGTCAACCTATTGAGGGAACTTTGCTGACGCACATGGTGGAAGTAGGGGAGCACAAAATTGGCTTCATGGGGTTGGTTACTCCAAACACAAAAGAAATTTCCTCGCCAGGAGATATGACCTTCGCTCCACAACTGGAAACAGCGAAGGCTGTCGCTAAAGATCTTCGTGATCAGGGAGCTAATCTGGTGATTGTGCTAGCACATTTAGACTACCTTGAAGATATGGAAATCGTTAATAGTGGGGTAGTAGATGCGGTATTGTCCGGGCATGATCATTACAAAATTACCTGGGATAATGGTAAGACAGTTTGGATGGAATCCGGCGAAGAAGCTGAAAACGTGGCAGTGATGACAATCGATATGGAGACTGTTGTGGATGGGGACAAAAAGTCCTTTGAGTGGGAAGCATCCATGCAGATGATCGACACGAAAAATGTCCACAGTGATCGCTATATTGCTGGTTTGACAAAAGGATATGAGGACTTCCTCAGCAATCTCCTTGACGTAGAAATTGGAAATACGGCTGTTGAAGTTGACAGCAGACGCCCCTCGGTTAGGAGCAAGGAAACTGTGATGGGCAATGTGATAGCCGATGCAATGCGAGCTGATGTAGATGCTGATGTGGCAATCACAAACGGTGGTGGAATTCGTGGAAATAAAGTTTACCCCGAAGGCACGATGCTGACCCGCAGAGACATTGTTGCAGAATTACCTTTTGGCAACAAAACCGTCAAAATTTCGTTAACTGGTAAACAGATCAAAGAAGCGCTGGAGAATGGAGTGAGTCAGGTTGAAAACGGCGCAGGCCGCTTTCCACAGGTATCAGGACTGAAGTTCGTTTGGAACCCCAAGGGAGATGTGGGGAACCGTGTAGAAATGGTTGAGATTGGTGGGAAACCATTGAATGAAAACCAAACCTACTCTTTGGCTACCAATGACTACATGGGGAGGGGTGGGGATGGCTACAGCATGTTTAAAAATGCTGAGCGACTCGTCAATGAGAGTGGGGCGCGTCTAATGGCGACGGTCACCGCTGATTACATTCAGCAGCAGGGTGGGTTGAAAGGTACATTAGAGGGTCGAATCCAATCTAAGTAAATTTCTAATCAATTTAAGAAGCCTGCTTCTGCGGAAGCAGGCAACGTTCTCAGAGAATCTCAGAAACTTCCTCCCTTTTCTTAGTCGATTGTAGCACCTCCATCAATAACGAGGTGGGCACCTGTCACGAAAGAGGCTTCATCTGAAGCAAGAAACAGAATGCCATTGGCTATCTCGACAGGCTCTCCCATGCGTTTCATAGGGGAACATTGCCCGAATAACCTTCGGCCCTCCTCGACACTAACTCCAATATATTTCATATGATTCTCACTGGC
>CAJXNF010000453.1 GCA_913056375.1 uncultured Pseudomonadota bacterium
TGATGGCTTCCTCAGTGGTCGTTGTGAAAGGACCGATGACGCCGCAAATGCTGCTTAATTATTTGCATGAACTTACGGATAAAAAAGTGTAGTAATGCCGATGCAATTCTTAAGTTTAAGTCTTCCCGTGTTTTGGGCTGTTTGTCTATGGTCAGGCCAGATCGTCAAGGAGCGGTTTATGCGGGGTCAATTATGAAACTAATCAGTAGATCGTCGTAATCTTCATCGCCTCCGCCGTAAAGATCTTCAAGACCAATAATGTTGGGGGCAAGTTGTGTGAAATGGTTGATGCCGTCAGGGTTGGCTTTGGAGAAGGTGAAGTAAGTATTTCCATTCACTCGCGCAAATGGTGCTAGGAGCTTGTTGTTGTTATCAATAGAGAACTCGAAAGAGGTTGATGAAGCTTTGCCGTTATTAGCATTTAATCCTGTGAGCGGTTCGAAGAGGTTCGAAGAGCTGACCGCAGCATTCGCGTAACCAGAATCTCCAGGCTTGAAGGTTTTTCCGTCGACAGTTACCGAACCATCTGTGTCAGTTAGTTGATAGAAGCCAACGGTTGGTTTGTAAGCTGCATCACGCCCAATAATGACGTCACCTTTGATCATCTGCCCTTCAGGCTGTGCGCTGAAGTCAAGCAGCGCAGCTCCGGTGTCGGAGCAATCGCAAAGCCAGTTGTGAGTTGACAGCTCGCCATTGTAGGTAAGGGCTTTGCCGTCGAGCATTCCTTCGTTGAGATAATGCTCTAACGCTTTGTAAGGAGAAGAACTTGCTTGTTTGACAAGAGCTGGATTGTTCATTAGGTACTTCATTCCCATCGCTGCGGCGCGGTGATTCATTCGGGGGGCTGAGTGCCCTAACGCTTTGCCGTACCGATTGAAATAGTCTTCTGGATTCAGAATTGCATTTGGATCATCGGTGTCGTTAGTACTGGCCGCAAAGAGTTTTAATAACTCAGGATGCTGCGCAACGTAAGCAACGGCATCGAAATTGTTGGCTGCAATGTCGGCCGTATCCTGGAAATTTGCGTCTAAAAGGTAGTCAATGCTCACGATTGACCCGGCATCCTCTGTATTGAGGGCGTCTGATGATGCAAACAAAAATGCCAGTGGAGATTTGTTGTAACCCTTGTACTTGTTTTTCTGGGCGAAGATGTTTTGGCGATAGACTGAATCCGTAAGATCTAGATAATATTCTCCCGTCATCTGCATCATGGAATTGCCAGACATTGGCAATAAATTAATCTGACCAATCGCAAACTGCTCCAGTTTATAAGGTTGGAAATCTCCGCTTGTAGCTGATTGAAGAGATGCGTCAGAGGGTTTGTTAAATGTATCGGATTTGAATCCATCAGCTTGGGTGTATGAATCCCACATGGTCTTGAGATTGAAGCCTTGATCTTTGAAAAAGCTGCTGGAGCCGGCAAGGATCGCAATGTTGTGAGAGGCATCCATTCGTGCCTTGTATCTAATCTTCGCCGTGATATTGATGCCTTGTTGTCGTAGGTTTAAAATTTCCTGAGATGTAAAGTTAATGCCTAAACGGATAGGAATAAATCCCTCTTCTTCACTCTTCAAGCTATTGATTGGTCGGTTGATTGATTGGGAATGAAAAGTAGGTCTGTAATTACTGTTGTCAATCAATGCCAAGACTGGATTGGGAGGGCTGGTCTTTTTATTGGTTAGCAGGTCGTAGGAATAGTTCGGATTGTAGATAGCGCTGATAACTTTATCGGGCGTTTTGCCCCACTCCGAGTATTTTTTAAGTTCGATTTTTCCACTTCCGTTGTCTTGGTAAAACTCGTAATTCCAGGGGGAAATGGCAAGATCTTCGGCAAATAAATAAGCGGCATTCTCAGTTGCATTCCACTCGCTCCATACTTTATCGATGTATGCGTGGTGCATCCAAAACAAGGGATCGCGAGCTGCTGTTGGTACATAGCCCATCAGGCCAGGGCCAACGCTGACCTGATTGCTTTTCCCCAGGACGTTGCGGTTTTGGTCTAGAGCAGAGTCATATTGTTGATTATGGTTCTTAGGTGAGGTCCGATCATAGCCCCAAAGATTTATGTTGTCTTTTGCGGCATAGTTGGTCGTGTATTTCCATAGCTTTTTGCGCTGAGTTTGGTTGTCTGCGATTCCTCCTAGAGCATCATGGAAATTGTTATGAGGATTTTGTTCGTTGTAAGTGGCAAATGCTGCAAACTGATTTTGTTCTTTCGCCTTTCCGACACCTGCTACTTGAAAGTCGAAAATGCTGACAAATTCTTTTTCGTTTAATAAGTCTTCATAAAGGTCATATTGCAGCATTACGGTTTGCTCGGGTTGTTTTAAATCAGAAAGGCCCTTGCCCTTGATCTGCATGGCCTGGCTACGACTTTTCTCGAAGAGCCCCTTATTGCTTGGGTTAGTGAAGCCCCCTTCTGGAATGGTGTCCTGTCCTTCTTTCGTGTATTCCCAGTAAGGTAAGGCCCATGTTTCGGCATCAGTCAGGCTAACGGTACTGCCTTCTTCCTTGCTTAGATCTTTGAGAACGCTGCGAACGATATTCTCGTGGTTTTCTAGGTACAGGCGATGCCATGGCAGGAAGTTAATCGTTATATCAGTGATGACTGATTCTTTTGTTTCGCTTGCGTTCTTGGAATTGAGGGTGTTCCTGATTGGTTTATTCCATAGTCCAGAAAAGTGTGTGCAATTATTGATAATGCTGTCGCCTTTGTCAAGCTCTTTCTTGGCGTTGAAAAAATTGAAACTTCCTTTTTGTGTTGTATTCTCTTTCAGCTGCTCCATATTGAGCCAAAAAGTGCCGTGAATGGCGGCTTGGTATTTCCAGCTGGTTGGGTCGACTTTGCCACTTGATTGGAGAGGGATATTGTCTCTCGCTTTCATCTCAGCGATGGCCTTGTCGTAACGTGAAATTGCTTTCTGGCCATCATTGCTGAAAGCGTTATGACGAAT
>CAJXNF010000454.1 GCA_913056375.1 uncultured Pseudomonadota bacterium
GCATGAGGCTGCCTTAGAAGCTGGTTTAAGAACCATAGCTGTTTTGGCAGGGGGACTCCAGCATATCTACCCTCCTGAAAACCAAAATTTGGCGGATAGAATTTGTCAACAGGGAGCACTGATCAGTGAATTTCCTCTAGCCACCAAGCCGGTTTCACACAATTTTCCTATCAGAAATCGTGTAATTAGTGGCATTTCACAGGGGGTATTGGTGACGGAGGCAAGCGTGAAAAGTGGGGCATTGATCACTGCGACATTTGGCCAAGAACAAAACCGAGAGGTTTTTGCCGTACCTGGAAGGATCGATTCTCATCCCAGTAGCGGATGTAATCAACTGATTTCAAGGAACCAAGCGAAACTCATAACCTCTGCCACGGACATTCTGGAAGATCTACTGCCCTCTATCTCGAATAAGGCTGGGATTCAACTCTCTTTCCCAGAACCATCCAAACTAGTTCAGCTTCCCCGCAGTGAATTAAACGAGCAACAAATCATGATTCTCGATATCCTGAAGGAGGGTGCACAAGATCTGGACAACTTGAGTCTCATTACAGAAGGAGGACCTCAGCAACTCTTGCCTCTGTTACTGGAAATGGAATTGCAGGGATGGATTCAAGTTTTGCCAGGTGGTCATTATGAAAAAAACCCATCTATTGAGATTGTTCCATGAAGAAATCGTGTTTTTTGGTGCTGGTTCTTATTTCATTTCTCTTCGTAAAGCCAATTTCTGCAAAGACGTTAGGGGCGCAAGAAATCTCTGTGATTCTAAATACCCATTCCGAGAATCAACTCCGTTTCCGCAGGGATTTCTCTCAAAAAGAACTCGAACTAACTGGAGATTTTGAACAATTACGACCGCTAGGAAGCGATTGGGCCTTTGAACTAACAAGCCAAGGCAATTCGGTTTCTTGTGTACTGAGTGAAGACCAAGCGATGGAATTTGTCGAAACTGGTCGGGGAACAAATATTTTCCTAACTGGCAAGATCCAAACGGTCCGTAAAAACGATAGTAATAATAGCAAACCGATTCTGGAATTAGATCAATGTCGGATTAGGTTATTGTCTAGGAATCAGGTTGCATCCATCCCAATTGAAGGACGTTGGAAAGGCTGCAACGTGCGGATTGGCAAGAAGAAGTATAATGGTAAGTCTTGTAGCCTGTATGTGACCATTCGCAAGCAAAGCGATGGATACGCCATCAGTGACCTAAAAAGAAGTGATGGACGGCCAATTGAGGTTGTGGCCGCTGATTTTGCAGGAAGTGCACTTCCAGAATGGTCAACAAAGACATTACAGACAGGAGTGATTACTTCCTATAACTGTCAATTTGAAGAAACGAACCAGAACAGTTTCATATGTGAGTGGGAAGAGCCAAAAAGAGAAGGAACCATTAATTTCCAAAGAATCAGATGATGCGATAGTCAGGTACGGCGATCATTTCGACAACAAATCCTCCAAGGCTGGTTGCAGCTTGGGGTGCTTAAAAGGGAAGTTCATCTCCATCAATCTTTTTGGTTGAACAGCAAGATCGCTGAGCACCGTAGAATCAGCCATCTCACCAAAAACTGTCTCCATCATAAACTTCGGGACTTTGAGGATTGCAGGCCTTTTCAGAACTGTTGCCAAGACTCTGCTGAATTTCAGATTTGAAACCACTTCAGGAGCCACTGCATTATAGTTTCCCTGCCAACTTTCAGAATGAATAGATTGCCAGATCATTTCGACAACATCAGATAGGGTTATCCAACTCATTCTCTGTTCTCCATCCCCGATTGCTCCCCCCAAGCCCAATCGAAAAACTGGCAGCATTTTTTGTAATGCCCCGCCTTCCTTAGCCAAAACGACTCCCAATCGTAAACGCACAACTCGGATTCCGTGCTCTTGGAGTACTTCACTAGCCTGTTCCCAATCTTCCACAACATCTGCTAAGAATCCTGAGCCAGGTGGACTTTCTTCAGTGACCCAGTCAGCTCTTTTTTGACCGTAGAACCCGATTGCAGATGCAAACACCACTACTTTTGGTGGGGATGGACTGGAGAGGATTTTTTCAACTAGGAACTCAGTGCCTTGTACACGACTTTCATATATCAACTGTTTTTTAAAGCTGGACCAATGGCCATCTACCGTTTCACCCGCTAAATGAACCAGTGCATCGCAATCATCTATTCCACCATCCAAGACCTTCTCTGAATAATTCCAGAAACGCTCACCTTCTTCGGAAGTTGGCTGACGAACTAGTTTTAGGAATGGTTGGTTCTCTGATCGAAACCTTTTTATCAGTGCCTTACCGATCATTCCAGATGCTCCGGTAATTGCTATGAATTTAGGATCTGACATTGGGATCTATTCTTAAAGATTCAAAGTGTTTTAGGACATTCACAACTGCCTGGTAGTGCCAATTAAGATACTAAAGGGGCTAAGTTCGACAAATTTTTCATTGGACAAGTCATTGGGCACTCCCATGTAATGATTGGAATTCCATTGCCAAATGATAGATCTTTCTTCCTTGATCGCAAAAGACAATGGCGCATCATAACTATTGCAGAGGAACCACCAACTCATGCCTTCTTCAAAATTTTCTATTTTCCAAACAAAACTTCGAATATGAGGGGACCAGTCTGCCTCATATCCCTCCGAATTAAACCAACTGATCTTTGAAGAGGAAGAAATCCAACATGATTTGCACAATCTTTCTCTCAAAGCGAGCAGATTTCGAACAAATTCAACCCTTTCAGACTTGGTCTCACTCTCCTGCCAATTAAGCCAGTTAAGTTCATTGTCTTGGCAATAGGCATTATTGTTTCCATATTGTGTTCGACCCCATTCATCACCGGCCACAAACATCATTGGACCACGACTAATGGCCAGAATGGCCCAAGCCAGCCTCCATTTCTGTTCACGCAAGTCTAGGATTTCCTGATTCTCAGTTGGCCCCTCTACTCCTA
>CAJXNF010000455.1 GCA_913056375.1 uncultured Pseudomonadota bacterium
TTTTCTTTGTTTATGAATTTATTTTGATTTTGCAAAATCTATAATTAAATTCAACTTGGCAAGTGAGCTAGAATATTTTGTAAAAATTTTTTATTTTTGACATAATTACTATCTACTTAAATACATTATTGCACTTTAAATCTATATTATTTAAATTAGATTTAATGATCAACTTCTTACACATATTCTTACATCATCAACCCCAAAATTCCACTCATTCTAATTTATTCACACCAAATTTTTTCTCAGAAATCTTTGCCGTTGACTCAAGCACGTTATCTCTTGTGAAGCCAAACCTCTGACTCCAAGTTTTGCGTTCAAACTGAGCAGCATCCTATAAGTTTTTTAAAAATTTGACGCTCGTCAATTTTTCCCTTCATTTTTTCTGCTATTTTTGCCTTTCATCAAGAGCTTGGAGGCCAAATTGATTCATCCGGTCTAAAGGTTCCTGCCTGATACGCCCGAAAAGCAAAAACAAGGGTTGATTCAAATTTTAAAATGTTTTAATATTTAATTATCAATATATTTACACTGATTAATTTACTTCCTGAGTTCATCGATATCTATTGAATCAATCCAGAAGCTAGAGCTTCCGTGACCACTCCTTTCTCGAAATTAGCACTACAAACAGTTCCCAAAATGGAGAGGCTGCATGGCCCAGACACAATCTTTCACTGACTATGATTACTCCGTAGCCAAGGGTTTTGTTATTTCCGCTCTTTTCTGGGGGGTTTTTGGGATGAGTGTTGGTCTGACGCTCGCCTTTGAACTAGTCTTCCCAGAACTCAATGCAGATCTCCCCTGGTTGAGCTTCAACCGCTTACGACCACTGCACACCAACGCCGTGATTTTTGGCTTTACCCTCTCTGGGGTGTTTGCCGCCTGGTACTACATTTCACAGCGAGTCTTAAAAGTACGAATGGTTCTACCAGCGCTGGCCAAGACGCATCTAGCTCTCTTCAACCTATTGCTTGTTTTAGGAGCGTTCACACTTTTAGATGGTCAATCCAGTTCCAAGGAATATCACGAGATGCCTTGGTGGTTGGATATCGTGATCGTCGTGATGTGGCTCATGTGGGGGGCTCACATGTTTGCAATGTTGGGGGCTCGCCGAGAAAAGACGCTCTACGTGTCGATCTGGTACTTCATGGCCTGTTTTCTTGGCGTTGGGATGTTGTTTCTCTTCAATGGACTAGCCATCCCCACTTGGTTCGTGACCAATACCGGAAATTGGTGGCACTCGGTCTCAATGTATGCCGGAACTAATGATGCGCAGGTACAGTGGTGGTTTGGCCACAACGCCGTTGCCTTTGTGTTGACCGTTCCGATTGTTGCGATCTCCTACTACTTCATTCCAAAGCAAGCCAACCAACCCATCTACTCTTATCGTCTATCACTCTGGTCATTTTGGGGGCTGATCTTTGTCTATCTTTGGGCTGGTCCACATCACATGATGTATTCGACGATCCCCGACTGGGTGCAAACGCTGGGGATGGTCTTTTCTCTGGTGCTGATCATTCCTTCCTGGGGTTCGATGATCAACTTGCTGCTGACGATGTCGGGTAGATGGGAGCAACTGAAAACTGATCCAATAGCAAAGCTACTAGTCATTGGCAGCACGTTCTATGGATTCGCGACGCTGGAAGGACCCGTTCAGGCCATCAAATCTGTCAACGCCATTGCCCACTTTACCGACTGGATTATTGGCCATGTTCACAATGGAGCCTTGGGTTGGGTTGGCTTCACAATTATGGGGGCGATCTTTCACATGGTACCGCGGATGTACAACACCCGACTCTATTCAGTACGTCTTGCAGAGAACCAGTTCTGGATTCAGACACTGGGCATCGTCTTCTATTTCACCAGCATGTGGGTAGCTGGGGTGACCCAGGGATCGATGTGGCGCACAACTGACCAATTCGGAAATTTAGCCTATAGCTTCCTGGATACTGTCCGAGCAATGGTGCCCTACTGGAGTCTGCGAGCTGTTGGTGGAACGCTCTACCTTCTTGGATTTTGGATGTTCATCTTCAACATTTGGATGACGATTCGCCAAGCAAGAACGCAGCAGGGTGCAGAGGTTCCCGCAGAGGTTCCCGTGACCGCCAAAGCAGCCTGATTTTTAGAGAGAAGCAACTATGTCAAACAAGCAGAGCGGATCCATCTTTGAGTTCATCGAGAAGAACTCCCTGCTACTGGGAGTCAGTATTTTTGTGCTGATCACCATTGGTGGGATTGTGGAGGTTGTGCCCTCCTTTACGCAGAATGCCCGACCCATCACAGGCCTGAAACCCTATTCCGCATTAGAGTTGGCAGGTCGGCAGATTTACATCCGAGAAAGTTGCAACGCCTGTCACTCACAGTTGATTCGTCCCTTCAAGGCCGAAACAGATCGCTACGGAGCCTATTCATTGTCCGGTGAGTATGCCTATGACCGTCCCTTCCTTTGGGGATCCCGGCGAACAGGTCCTGATCTGCACCGAGTGGGGAACTACCGCACAACCGACTGGCATGAAGCCCACTTCAAGAACGCTCGCCAGGTGAGTCCTGGATCCAACATGCCTAACTTCCCGTGGTTCTTTGAAGACAGTGTTGATGTGGGAACGGTTCACGCTGAATTGGTCACCGTTCGAGATGTTTTTGGAGTGCCCTACGATCAGGGTGAGAATCCGAAGTCCGGAAATACGCTCGAAGAGACTCACCAATTGATTATTGAAGAGGCAGGAGCTGTCGTTGAGCAAATGAAGGATCAGTCCATCAAAGATGCCTACGCCCAGGGGGATGTGAAGGATATCGTCGCGATTATCGCTTACCTCAACCGCATGAAATAAACCCTGCGAGGAGATGAAAATGGAATGGCAACAGTGGCTTTATGTCATCTTCACTGTCTTTATGGGAGTAAGCCTCTATGGCTTCCTGTTTTTCCTCTACGGTTCAAGGGAG
>CAJXNF010000456.1 GCA_913056375.1 uncultured Pseudomonadota bacterium
CGATACGATCTTACCAGCCCCAAAGGGATGTGACTTTGATTTCCTGGTGCCAAATTAACGTTGTTTCTAGACGCGATAGCTAATGATCAGATTTTCTTGATTAACTTGAAATTAATCTAAAATTTTAATGATGATTGATAATGGTCAAAAAAGACTGGACTCTAATAAACTTGAATAGATGACCTGAGTTATCAACTCTGTTATTTTTCCAAATACTTTAAACTGAAACGAATAATTAAATTCTAAAATTATTTGATCAATGGACAGACAAAGATTTGATAACCTTGGACTTGCTGGCTTAGGAAATCGTTTGAAGGAAGATTTGGAATGTCTTCTCTATCCAGGTAAAGACTGGGTGCCACCTCGTGATGGAGTGACTGACATCATCATCATTGGTGGGGGTATGTGCGGCATGGTGGCTTGGCTAGCGCTAACATCAGGTGGAATAAAAAATATCCGAATATTAGACCGATCGCCGAAGGGTAAGGAGGGTCCCTGGTTAACCTATGCTCGGATGGAAACTCTTCGCTCACCAAAGAATTTGACAGGGCCAGCATTTGGCCATGGGGCCCTAACCTTTCAGGCATGGTATCGAGCTCAGCATGGAGAGGTTGCCTGGGAGAAATTGGACAAAATTCCCCGTCCAATGTGGATGGACTATCTGCAGTGGTATCGTGAAATTTTGGAAATACCCATCGAAAACGGTGTCTCAGTTGATCATCTGGAGCCTAAAGGCGATCTACTGAGTTTGAAGGTTTCAGGTGCTGAAAACGGGACGATCGTCTGCCGAAAAGTAATATTTGCAACAGGACGCGATGGTACAGGTGGGCCCAACATCCCTGGATTTGTGAATAACATTCCTCAAAAGTTTTGGGCGCACAGTGCGGACAAGATTGATTTTGAAGCCCTCAGAGGGAAGCGTGTGGCCGTGATTGGAGTTGGGGCCTCAGCAGTTGATAACTCTGCAGAGGCTCTTGAACATGGAGCGGCAGAAGTACGACATTTAATTCGTCGTAAAGAAATGCCCACAATCAATAAAATGATGGGCATTGGCAGCTATGGATTTACAGCTGGTTATGCAGCTTTGCCAGATGAGTGGCGCTGGCGATTTATGCGATATTCGTTCGCTACTCAGACCCCTCCACCTCATGGATCGACAACTAGGGTTAGTCGTCACGAAAATGCTTATTTCCATTTTGGGAAGGAAACGATTCGAATTGAGCAACAAGGCAAATCGATAGAAATTTTCTTTGCTGATGGATCTTCCTACTCAGCAGATTATCTGATTTTAGCCACTGGCTTCACGATCGATCCCATGGCTCGGACAGAATTTGGTGAAACTGCTGGAGATATTCTACTTTGGCAGGACATGTATGTTCCTCCTGCTGGTGAAGAAAATGAGGATCTTGGTCGGTTCCCTTACCTTAATTCAGACTTTACCTTCCAAGAGAAAAAAGTAGGTGCTGCTCCCTGGTTGCGCAATGTTTACTGCTTCAATTATGGCGCTGCAGTGAGCTTGGGTAAAGTGAGTGGAGATATCCCTGGGATTAGTGAAGGAGCTGCCTGGCTAGCTAGAGAGGTTGCCGCAAAACTTTATGCTGAGGATGTAGAGCTGCATTGGCAGGGCATGATCAACTATGCCAAACCAGAGTTGGACGGAACTGAATGGACGGCAACTGAACTAAAACAGAAAACGAAATGGGGAAGAGTGGCATGAGCATTTTTGAAACCAGTACTTTGGTATTATCAGGTATTTCAGCTGAGAGTAGTGTTGGTGAGGCCACTTCAACTCGGTCCAACATTTTTGAGATGACTCAGCTCGCAGAATCTGCTGTGCTGCGTCCGCTGGAGTATGGAATGTTTCCTCATGAGGTTCGGGCGGCCCTGGCTTACAGAATTGCAATCAGTGCTGGGGAAACCAGGTTAGCAGAATACTACGCCGCATCGGTTGGAGATGAATTTAATTTGTCAGATTCCATAATGATTGAAGGTGAACCAGAATCAACTCTGATCCCCTTCGTAGATAAAGCAGCTAATGACACAAAAAATATCGTAGCTGAAGATATTTCAAAATTACAGGCTGTGGGTGTTTCAGAGGCTGATATTGTTAGGCTCTGCGAGTTGATTGCCTTCGTGTCCTATCAGGTACGAGTAACCTTGGGACTACGCTTGATGAATGGAGGAGCATGAGCAAAGTTTTACATAAGTTTACGAGAAAAGTACCAAAATGGAGGCCTCGAGTTGAACCTGTAAAGTTGGACGATGCCACTCCCGAACAGCTAGATGCATTGCAGGTGACACCATCGAACACAAAGGTATCAGAATACGTTCTGACCCTCGCACATGACGTGGAAAGTCTTAAAGTACGGTCGCCACTCTTCAACGCTATCATGTATGACAAGGGTGGAATGTCCCGAACTGAGCGGGAACTCGGAGCAATTGCAGCTTCAATGGTCAATCGGTGTGTATACTGCGCAGCCGTACATGCAGACAGACACGCAAAGTTATCAAACAGTACTGAGGTCACAGATAAACTCCTTGCCCGTGGATTTCATGCTGAACTCTCGCCACGCGATGCCGCCATCTTTAATTTTGCTCGCAAACTTTCGGAATCCCCTCCACAAGCAAATGCAGATGATGTAGAAGCACTTCAGAAAGTGGGGTTGAAAGATGACGAAATCTTAGATCTGATTCTTTCTACTTCTCTGTTTGGTTGGGCCAATCGTTTGATGCATGTGTTAGGTGATCCGATGCAACCAGATGAGGATGTATGAACGCGAGGTTTAGGGTCGGAATCGCTGGTGCTGGTTCGATTGCATTGGGAACGGCTGCCCTCCTGGCCCAGCGTGGTCATCAACCTATGCTCTGGTCACCTTCCGGAAGAGGAACTGATGGCCTAGAATCGGGAGTTTCCTCTCATGGGGCGATTGAACTATTTTT
>CAJXNF010000457.1 GCA_913056375.1 uncultured Pseudomonadota bacterium
TCGGCCTGTCCTTGAATGTAGTCCTTCGTGTTCAACGCTGCTCAGTCATTTTTACGTCTCCAGTTGGAGGGAACAGGAAGACGGTGGGCTTTACGGAGACAAACTGCTCGGGAGCATCGATGGCATAGGCTCGAATCCGCATTGGGATGGAGGTGTTGCCATCTGGGTTATCGACCAGCAGTTCATCCGTTTTTGCAATCACAACCTTGCGAACCTTCCCATCGGGTAACACCTCAAATGGTTCACTGGGCCGAGTAATCTTCACTCCAGGCAGTCCTTCCACTTCCAGTGCGAATTTGTGGGGTTGATCATCGATATTGGTGAGCAGAATCACGTAGTGATTTTCCACTTCCTGGCCACCTTCCTTGATCACATAGAGTTCTGTGGTGCGGTTGACATTCAACAACAGGGTTTCACGGTGTTGTCCTCGGTAGACCAAGAAGGAGGCGATCAGGATCAGAACAGTCAGATAGATCAAAACTCTAGGCCGAAATGGGTGAACCTTCACTCCCCGCAGAGATTGTTCACTGGCCCAATGGATCAGGTTTGGCTTTTTCAGCCGTGCCATCACAGGTTCACAGGCATCCACACATTCGAGGCATGAGATGCAAGCCAGTTGGAGTCCATTTCGGATATCTATTCCGGCTGGACAGACCCGAACACAGGCTTCGCAACCCGTGCAGTCACCCGAATTGTCACGCTGGAGTTGGAAGTTTTTGGCTCCTCGAGAGCCGTCTACGTTATCTCCTCTTTTGCTGTCATAAATAGCAACCGGAGTGTCTGCATCAAACATCACTGTCTGAATCCGCGCATAGGGACAGATGTAACGACAAAATCGTTCAGCAATCCAAGTGATGTCCAGCAGGAAAAAGCCTGCAAAACCAAGCCAAAATCCTAGCAGAATTATGTGGTCACCAGGTTCATTCCAGAGCAACTCTGCAAATTCATAGGGATTGACAAAAAACCACATTAAGTTGGCAGAAGCCAGCAGCATCAGTGGGATCAACAAGACAATCCCCAGAACGAATTTCAATTTATCGATAGGCTTTTGGAGCTTGAGTGGGCGATTCTTGATGTGCCACTTGCGGAGTCCCAGCAATTTGCCCTGGATGAAGTCTCGGTAAAGACTGCGAAACATGGTCTGGGGACAGCCCCAGCCACACCAGACTCGTCCTCCCAATGCTGTAATCAGAAAAATTCCGACGAAGAAAAGAATCAGCATCAAGGGAATCAGATAGAGTTCCTGCATGTCATAGACAGTCCACAGCAGGTGAAACTCCATGTGCCGAAAGGACAACAGAAACAACTGGTTGCCATTGATCTGAACGAAGGGAACACCTGCCGTCACAAGGGCAACCACCGCGAACATCCAGTGTCGTATCCGGTGGTAGGGTAGGCGCTTGAGCGAAGCAATGGCGTGGACATCAAATCGGGTGTCCGTTCCGTCCGGAATTATGGAGTGATTCATCATCTATTTGGGCTTGCTGAAGTCGTCGCTCTTTAGCGTCGAAATTCAATGAACGTTGTGGGAGTTCGATACTTATTTTTCTCTCTGCTCCACAGAGTAGTAGTTGGTAGCCTGTTCCTTTTGAACAAGCCAAGCCTCTGTGCCCAACCCGATCAACGCGGAAACCAGCACGACTACCAAAATCAGAAACCCGACCAGTCCTTGAATGCCAAACATTATTCTACTCAGTTGAGTTCTTTGGAAACATAGACCGCCAGTGCCTGATACTGGAGATCACTCAAAATGCCTTTCTCGGCAAAGCTTGGCATCGAACCAATGTGACCTCGTTTTCCGTGCTTTAGGGTGCGTACCACATCAGCCGGTGTTCCGTAGGCTGTCAGGTCCTTGGCAAAATTTGGAATATTGCCAGCCGGCCCCATCCCCTTGCCGTCCATCCCATGACAAGCCATACAGGTCGCCATGTAAATTGGCTGTCCTGCGGTTGGATCTCCCAGCTTGGGTTGCTTGCCAGAAAGGGTCACCACGTAAGCGGCAACGTTGTGGATGTTCTGCGCAAGCACATCCTCTTCAGCGCCAAACATTGCAGCGATGGTGGGAGCTTGTGGTGGCATCATCGGGGTAAGATAGCCAGAACCCTTTGTTCCATGCTGAATCACGCTTGCCACATGCTTCTCAGTACCAAACTCGACCAGGTTGGCAGCCAGACCATTTTGTCCTTCTCCAGTGTAGCCATGGCAGGCGACACAGTTTGCGTTGAACAACGACTCCCCCATTGCCAGCATGGTGGATTCATCCGCGTTGGCCCATTGATCATCAAACTTCGCTTTGTAGGCACTCACTTCTTGATCATACTGCTCTGCCTGGGTCCAATTCCAAATGGGAAAACCCATCATTACATACCAAAAGGCAAAGCCGATCACGGCAACCATGATCAGGTGCAGTCCGAAGGGTGTGGGATTGAGTCCTTCCGCAATGCCGTCGAAGGTGTGGTCTCCCTCATGGACATGGGCATCTTTGCGCATTCGGTGTTGGATGAAATAGATCAGTACGGCCACTGCCGTCATGGTCAGAACAGAGGCAATCAAAGTGATTTGCGTTGCCGTGTCATCAAGCAATGCCCACATTACTTACTCCTTGTAGATTGGAGAGGTTGTACAGATGGGTCTATCTGCTCTCTAGGTTCTAAGGGATCATCAGTAAAAATGAGTGTTCCTCGTCTTTCGATTTTGCTCCCCATCTCCCTTGAACCGTAGAGGAAAAACAGGAAGCCATATAGGCTTACTCCCATAAAGACAGTGAAGATGACATAAAGCCACTGTTGCCATTCCATTTTCATCTCCTCGCAGGGTTATTTCATGCGGTTGAGGTAAGCGATAATCGCGACGATATCCTTCACATCCCCTT
Source organism: uncultured Pseudomonadota bacterium (assembly GCA_913056375.1). GTDB lineage: Bacteria > SAR324 > SAR324 > SAR324 > NAC60-12 > JCVI-SCAAA005. The sequence continues at coordinate 2,873 of CAJXNF010000457.1, forward strand.
GGGCGTAGGCATCCTTGATCGACTGGTCTTTCATCTGTTCGATTACCATGGCTG
>CAJXNF010000458.1 GCA_913056375.1 uncultured Pseudomonadota bacterium
GCCGACCTTTTGTTTGGCACCCATGGCCAGTTCACAACCGCTGCTGCCATTCGTCTTGGCCAGGAATTAGAACCCTATCGTCCCCTGTGGTTCGAGGAGCCGATCCCGCCAGATAATCTGTTGGAATTTGCACAGGTCGCGAAGTCGATCAGGATTCCAGTGGCTACGGGAGAGCGACTCTGTACCAAGGCTGAGTTTGGGACCTTGCTGCGGACTGGAGGTGCCTCCATCCTGCAACCAGCTCTCGGTCGGGTCGGAGGAATTTGGGAAGCTAAGAAAATTGCTGCGATTGCCGAAGTCTTCAACGCCCAGCTTGCTCCGCATCTTTATGCCGGGCCTGTCGAGTGGGCAGCTAATCTGCAGTTGGCAGTCTCGATTCCCAACTTATTGATGGTTGAGACGATTGAAACAGAGTTTCATGAGGGTTTGATTCGGAGTTCAATTCAGGTCCAAGAAGGCTTTGTTAGCGCTCCACAAGCTCCCGGATTGGGCATCGAGGTCGATGAAGAGTTGGCGAGGGCAAATCCGTTTGAGGGGGAGGGTCTGCATTTACAGATGCAGGATAATCCTTGTGCCTACTAATGTTCAAAAGAACTGAAATGAGATTCAGACTGACAGTAGTTGAACTGTTTTTGATCGAAAAGTGGGGTGAAATTTCGAAGGAAAGTAAGTGGGTTTATTTTATAGCAGGATGCAGAGATTTGGTGAATTCTAGCACTTAAATTAGAGCCAGTATCACTTTATTTGACAATAATATTGAGCACGCACACCTGCAGAATACTGATTAAACTAGAGACAAACTGTTGATCTTAATCTACAAGCGTCTCGTCCAATCATGTTTATCAACTAATCGCAAACATTCTTTGAAAGCGCGCCCGTCAAACCAGTGTTTTTCTGAACAACTCTTTGTGCATCCAGCTTGGAGTGTTAGCATCAAAAGTACAGCGAAGAAAATAAACTTCATCCTCCACCAAGCCTCACACACTCGCTAAACGCGCGTCCGTCAAACCAATGCTTTTCAGAGCAGGTTTTAGTACACCCAGCCTGCATTCCCAAGATCAGCAAAGCGGCACAGAGCAGTATCGTCTTCATAGCATCCTCGTTTCCTTGCTATTGATTCAACAAGTCTTTTTCAAAAGAGAAATAAGATAAAACTGTATCAAGCAAAAACCTTTCCAAATCTATCTAAGTTGAATATTTGGGAACCATCTAAAACAACCTAGTGATCCCTAGAGGTCTGTGTTTGGGAATTTAGACAAACCGCAGCTGTTTCTTAAACAAGTTTTATTTCAGCCCAAAGCATACTTTAGAGATGACGAATTCTGTTACATTCTATCAAGAGGGAGGGGCAACTTTAGATATAGATCTGTATCCAATAATTGAGGTGAGCGTAGGTTGTAAATAAGCCATACCCCCTGTGATAAAACCTTTAGTAGATCGCCACTCACTTCTGAACCGACATACATTCCAGTAATTAAATTCGTTTACTTGGAATTCAGATTTAAACCAAGATCTGAACTTACCTTCTAAATTTTAATTTTGAGCACAGTTTTTCTATCAGCAAACTCCCTGTCTGTTTGCTTTAATTCAGCAGTCCAAATCTTGTCAGTTCAATGAATTTGCCTTAGATTGAAGTACCTAGTTCATCCTCACCTTCGCTACCCCTGCAGAGAAGAATAAAAATGTGGAAGAGACTGATCATCGGATTGATTACCGGCCTAATGCTGGTGGGTTGTTCTGGCAAAGTAGTGCGGAACTTGGCAGCGGACACTGTCGATGAAAAACGCATCAACCTAGAAGCCAACAAGTCTTATCGACAAGTCATCGCAGAATCGAAGCTTTCCAAGGACCAGCGCTTGGTAGAGATGGTCAAGCGGGTAGGAATGCGGATTGCGAAAGCTTCTGGTGAGCCGTTTGACTGGGAGATCGAGCTGATCGAGAGCCCTGAGCTCAACGCTTGGTGTATGCCAGGGGGCAAGATGGCGGTCTACACGGGAATCCTCCCAGTCCTCAAGACTGAAGGGGCGTTGGCGGCAGTGATCGGTCATGAAGTTGCTCACGCCACTCGACGTCATGGAATGAATGGTTACGCACAAGCCATTGAAAATCAGCTAGCGACCGCAGCAGTGGCTGGGATTGCTGTTCTAGCCGCTGAATTCTACTGTGAAACGCAGGAGTGCAAGGCTCTCGCAACGATTGGGGGAGCCGCTGGTGCGATGGGATTGGCTTTCTTTGAGCGCAAATTTAGTCGTGATGACGAAACCGATGCTGATCGCATAGGACAAATCTACATGGCCAAGGCCGGTTATGATCCAGCAGAGGCGATTGAGGTCTGGGAACGCATGGCCAAGGCGACAGGTGGCGGAGGTGGTCCAGAATTTATGTCTACCCACCCCAGCAATGAAAATCGCAAGCAACGACTCTCTCAATGGCTCTCTGAAACCAAACCGCTTTATGAAAAAGCACCAGAAAAGTATGGGATTGGAGAAACTATCTTTTGAATTAATTCTGAGAAGTGAGAGGGCTTGAGAGGAGGCAGCTTGGAGCCAGTGAATTGGTCTGGTCCAGCTGCCTTGAGAGATAAGATGTTGATTAGCTAACCGACTTTTGTCCTGCAGCATCGTGCTTCAGTAGTACTTTCTCTTGCACAGTTTTCCGAAAATTTGCCAAGAATGAGTGGAACGTACTGAACTTTGGAACATGCTTTTTCTTTGTGGCCATTGGATCCTCCTAAGAATGATTTAGTTTCAACGGCGAAGGACTGGGAAAACGTCGCTTCGTGCAATGGCCTATGTTCTATCAGAGCTGATTGTGTTTGGGGAGGAGAACTGGGGGAGAGGTGCCCCTTCTTCGACACAGCTGAGAAATAAGAAGACATCATTCTCTGCTTGCA
>CAJXNF010000459.1 GCA_913056375.1 uncultured Pseudomonadota bacterium
CATCCTGAATGGTTTGAGGAAAATGCAGAGCCAAGTCTCTACCGACATGGTGATACTTGGTTTCGAGACATGCGAACTCCAGGCATTAATGGAATGTACGCGCCAAATCAAAATAACAGTTTGCAGTGGCTGGGTCGGCGGATTGCTGAAGATTCGCGCTTTGCTACAGCTGCGATCAAGTTCTGGTGGCCTGCTATCATGGGTGAGGAAGTAAAAAGAGCACCAGAATCGAGTGGAGATGTAGACTACCAGATCAAATTGGCAGCATTTACGGAGCAGAACGACTTTATTGAAGAACTCGGTCAGCAATTCGCTCAAGGCTTTGGCGATGGTCAACCATTTAACGCCAAGGACCTGTTTGTTGAAATGATGATGAGCCCTTGGTTTCGAGCTTCAACAGGGATAAGCACCAGTGTGGCTTATCAAGCCTCAGATGTAGGTTCAAGAAGATTGCTTACCCCGGAAGAACTAGCCGCAAAGACGGAATCCCTACTTGGCTGGGAGTGGGGTCAAAGAGATGAACCTAATCAATGGCAGTACGATGAGCAATGGACCCAATTAGGAGATCGTTATCGAATTTCCTATGGGGGTATCGACTCAAACGGAATCAAGGAGCGTTCCAGAGCTCTAACATCCCTGATGAGCAACGTAGCGGAAAAACAAGCGGTTGAGATGGCTTGCCCAGCCGTCGTGATGGATTTTGCCAAAACGGATGGACAAAGGAACCTATTTAACGGGATTGATAGGAATACGACTCCAAATTCTAAAGCTGGAGAGGTTTATACCATCGAGACTAAGGCATTTGGTGAAAGCTTCACAGTCGAAGAACATGGTGAAAACAATCCAGAAACATTTAGGTATAGTGGCGTTTTGGAAACTGGAAACAATGCTGTAAAAGTCGGATTTTTGAATGACTGGTCTGATCCGAATGTAGGTGACCGTAATCTTCATGTCGTCAGTATTTCTGTAAAAAATAGCAATCAACAATCTATCTTATATTTCGATCGAGATCATTTGGTTGAAGGAAGTGAAACTTTTACATGCGGTAGCTCTAGACCAGGTCAACTATCTCTCTATTGTGGTGATGGGTATGTTTGGGTGCCTTTCCGGGTAAATGAACCAGGAACCTACAGTATAGAAGTTGAAGTATGGGGAGAACAAGCTGGCCCTGACCTTATCAGGATGTCATCGACTGTTCAAAATGTGAGCTACAGAGAATTAGCGTCAGGAGGTGAGATTCTATTGAAAGAAAAATTAGTAGAACTCCATCAGAAATTCTTAGGAGAAAAATTATCAATTAATGATGATGAAATAACCTATAGTTACCGCTTGCTACTTGAGTCCTGGGAAGAAAGAAAGACTCATGAAAACAATGGGCAGCCTTGGACATGGCCTTACGAGAGTTGTTGGGTTAATTTGAATGCTTGGTACGGACCTGATGGTGCGGAAAGAAATGCTAGAGATCCGAATCAAATGCTCTACACCTGGGCAAGTGTCTTAATATACTTGATGACTGATTTCTACTATTTACACGAGTAGAGGTATGATGAAACGAAGAGAACTCTTAACAAAAGCACTGATGCTTGGTGCTACTGGACTAATCTCCCCTGTGCCTAGAATATTTGGCGCTACTACAGATCCCTATACCGGAAGATTATTGGTCACATTACAAGCTGATGGTGGCTGGGATGTCAGCAGTTTTTGTGATCCAAAGGTGAACCAACCCGGAGAAAAAGAAATAACGAACTGGTCGAAGACTAAGGAAATACAAACAGCGGGTAATATAACTTTTGCACCCTTCGCAAGAAACAAAGAGTTCTTCGAAAAATACTACAAGAATATGTTGGTCATCAATGGAATAGATGCCCAAACCAATTCCCATACAACCGGGGTACTGCACAATTGGAGTGGGCGCAATGCTGAAGGTTTTCCTTCAATCACAGCGCTCTTTGCTGCCAGGAATGCACCTAAGCAGCCACTTTCCTACTTAAGTTTCGGGGGATTTAGCCAAACTGCTGGAATTATCCGCTTCAGTAGACTTGATGATGTCAATTCATTGAGAGGAATTCTTGTTCCAGAATGGAGATATCACCATGTAAATGAAAATAATCCCGAAGAAAATTGGCCGGTCTATAATCGTAGAAGCAGCGATATGGAACGTATCAGGAAATATCGCAATTGGCGGATCGAAAGAATGCAGAAGAAATCAGAATTATTGAACCGCCAGCGTTACAATCTAGAAGCCTATGCGGAGGCTCTTGAAAGTAAGAGTGCCTTGAGTAATTTCACTAACTATCTGCCTGATGAGAGTGAAATTTTAGAAGATGTACAGGTCAATGAATGGGAGCGAAGTAACCTACCTCGCCAAATTCAAATGACCGTTGCAGCCTTTAAATCCGGTTTGGCCTCTGCGGCAGATCTCCGAACCGGAGGATATGACACTCACACTGATCATGATAATCGGCATGAGAGCCTATTTGGTCACTTTACAGACATGATCGATCTCTTCTGGACACAAGCTGGGGAAGCCGGAATTGCGGATCGGATCACAATGGTGATTGGCTCAGACTTCAGCCGTACACCCCATTACAATGCGGACAATGGCAAGGACCACTGGCCCATCGGATCAGTGATTGTGATGGAACAGAATCCCAGTTGGGGCAACCGAGTCGTGGGCTTGACCGACGAAGGTCAGAACGCCTACAAACTCAATCCAAACACTCTCCAAAGAGATGATGCCAACGGAACGATCATCTATCCCAAGCATGTTCACAAAGCCCTTCGCCGCTACCTCAATCTTGAAAATACTTCGGTAGAATCCAATTTTGCCTTTAACAACACAGAGGATTTCAAGTTTTTTGGGTGAATTTTAACCT
>CAJXNF010000460.1 GCA_913056375.1 uncultured Pseudomonadota bacterium
GTTCAACGACAACCAGTTCTGGAAGACGCCAGACATGTACGACATCGATGAGCTGTTGGCCGAGCAGGACCAGGGCGCGTGAATAAGTGGTGGGTCATTCGTCTGCACACGCTGAGCAGAGAGTTTGCCGGAAATTGTGAATGAACCAGGACGACGACGTTGATGATGACCTGAATCCTGCTTGAACCATCAACCATTGCGGCCTCTTCAGTTTCGATCGGGATGCTGTCCATGAACCCTTTGATCATCCAGATCGCAAAGGGCATGATCAGCGACAAATTCACTAATACCAGAGCTAGACGGGTGTCGAGGATCCCGAGATCACGGAAGAGGATGAAAAAGGGAAGAACGATCACGACTGCAGGGACAAACTGGGTGGCCAGGATGGTGACGAACATGATCCGCTCCCCCTTCAACCTGAACCTCGAAAAACTGTAGGCGGCCATGGTCGCCAGCGGGATCGCGATGATCACGGTAAAAAAGGCGATCAGGGTTGAATTCAGCAGCTTTTCTTCTAAATGATAGGGATCCTGGAAAATGATTTTAAAATTTTCCAAAGTCGGAGTGAAAAGGAGTTTCAGTTGGAAGATATCCACCTGTTGCTTGAATGCCCCGGAAACAATCCAGTAAATCGGCACAAGGATCACGATGGCAGCCACCAGGATGATCAGAAACTGAAGCAGGTCCAGCAACTGTTGGGTGAAACGACGGGAGAAAATCATTTTTTCAGAAAAACGAGTTTCATGTAGATCCAGGTCAGACCGAACATTGGAATCACCAACAGGTAGGAAACCGCCGAGGCATATCCCATGTTGTAATATTTGAAACCATTGAAATAAATATAATGCGCGAGGGTCTGGGTTGAATTCCCCGGACCTCCGTTGGTCAGCATGTAGACCTGATCAAACATCTTCAGGGAGAAAATACTCTTCAGAATAATCCCTACTGCCAGAACGGGTATCAAAGCTGGTAAAGTAACATCTACAAATACTCTCCAACTGGAAGCCCCATCAATCATTGCCGCTTCTTGTGCGTCCCGGGGCACGTTAGCCAACCCTCCTATGAATACAAGCGTCAAATAGGGTGTCCAATGCCAAACGTCACTACCAATGATTGCAATTAGAGCCAGGGTAGGGTCTCCAAGCCAATCCACATCTGCCAAACCTGGCACCAGAACACCAAAGAGGGCCTGAAACAATCCAAAATCAGGTTGGAACATGAACCGCCAAGAAATTCCAATCAGCGCAGGACTCATGGCAAATGGAAGAATGAGCAGTGTCCTCACAGTCAATCGGAACTTACCTCCTGGAGCAAGCAGAAGAGCCAGCCCCAAAGCCAAACCGACTGAAACAATTACTGAAGCGATCATAAAAGTACTTGTGACCTGCACCGAGTTCCAGAGAAGGTCATCTTCTAGTGCTCGCTGGTAATTCTCCAAGAGGTAGGGCCAAGTTTCCCAGCCATCGTATTCCGGTTCCCAAAGAGGTCTGGACTCACGAGCTCGACTGAGTTTCCATTCTCGAAAGCTGAGCCAGAATGATTGGAGCAGAGGCCAAAAGGAAGTAACCAACACCAACACCAATGCCGGTAAAACAAATAGGTATTTAAGGTGTCGGTCACGCATTTTAAACCCGAATCAGTAACCAGCTCTTCGTAATATACGTTCCGCTCGCTTCCCTGCTTCTGCCATCAATTCCTCGACATTACCACCAGTGGAGGCTTTTTGAATCGCATTTGAAAGCAAGTCTCCAATTTCAGGCCATTCAGGGATCTGAGGCATAATGTCAGAATTCGCAAGACTTAGAGCGGCGGCTTGCTGAATGTTGTCATTCGCAGCATTTACCTCAGGATCTACAAGGCTCTGCTTGTGGGTAACGACATTGTTCACGATTGCCTCACCCGCGACCTCTCGTTCAATGGCATTTCTTCGATCAAGCTCTGGATTGGAGAGCCACTTCAAGAACTCCCAGCTTGCCTCCTGGTTCTTGGAATGCTTTGAAATACTGAAGGGCATGCTGATAGCGTAAGTTACCGTTTCTCCCTTGTAGGAGGGCATCCCTGTGAAAGCAACCTGCTCCTTCGACAAAGTAGACTGATTGGGGTTGTAGAATCCACTATAAGCCCACCACCAAACTGGGATCATAGCTGCTTTCCCTTGCGAAAATTGGATCCTTGCATCCTGTTCCACATTCGAAACCGCACCCTCCCCACAGATATCGTCAGAGGTATGCATTTCGATGTAGTCTTTGGTTGCTTGAATCGCTGCCGAAGTTGTCCAAGCGGGTTTCATTTGACTGTCAAAAACATCTCCTCCGGCTGCCCAGAGATAGTTCAGCCAAATAAACAGGTTTTGTCTGTTGCCATCAGCCCCATAGTAACAGGCGAGTCCCCCAATTCCCTCTTTTTCCTTGATCATTTTCCCCGCGCTGACGACGTCAGACCAAGTCTTTGGCTCACTCAGTCCATGCTTATCGAACAGATCTTTGCGATAGAACATTAACTGGGGATGGGCACGCAATGGAAATCCTAAAGTTTCTCCCTTAAACATTGCACTCTTTTTAAATGCTTCAGGATAGCGATCCATGCTTATGCCATCTTGCTTTAGCCACCCATCGATTGGTTGAAGCCAATAAGCATTTGCAGGCCCCCAGGAATCTAAATAGTTCACCACATCAAAATTCCCATCAGCAGCTACTCCGACGCTTGCCACCTTCTCCTGAAGGGAGACGAATGGGATATGAGTCCAATTAACAGTAATGCCTGTCAGGCTTTCGAACTCTTCATCACGCAACTCATAGGCTTTGAACTGTGGAGTGACAACCGAAAGAATATTTAAAGTTGTACCAGCGTAAGGTTTTCCAGATTTAAGACC
>CAJXNF010000461.1 GCA_913056375.1 uncultured Pseudomonadota bacterium
TGCATCTGCATTTAGCCCAATCCAGCATCGACGGTGATGCACTGCTTAGTGATCATTCGGCTATCATCAGAGGCTAGAAAGAGTACTGTGCGGGCAATTTCCTCGGGTAGTAATCTGCGCTTGATCGCCTGTCGATTCGCCAGTTCATCCGCTTGTTGTTCTGTGTACCAAAGTCGCAGTTGGCGCTCTGTCACCACGGCCCCAGGTGCAATGGCATTCACTCGGATATCATCGGCTCCAAATTCCCGAGCTAAGCTGTTTGTTAAGCCAACTACTCCTGCTTTCGCAGTAGCATATGCCACGAACGCTGCTCCACCAAAAATCCAGACGATTGATGAGAAATTGATGATCGTGCCACTCCCAAGCTCTTGCATGTGTGGGCGAACCGCCTGCGCAGCAAAGAATTGGTGGCGCAAATTGACGTCCATTGCGCTATCCCAATAATCGGGAGTGACTTTATCAACCTCATGCCGCTCATCGCTGGCAGCATTATTGACAAGAATACCGATAGGCCCTAGTTCTTGGTAAACCCGTTGAATTGCCTGGCGTAGCGCTCCGATATCAGTCAGGTCACATTGGATGAACAGGGGCTGGTGATCTACATCGGAGAGCTGCTGAATCAGCGAACGGGAAGCATCCTCAAGAATATCAACGAAGGCCACACGGGCACCTTGTTCGGCAAGCGCCTGAACAATGGCGGCACCGATACCGGATCCACCTCCGGTGACAAAGGCTACACGATCAGCCAAGCTTGGATAGCGGGCAAAAGACATGTTAGGAGAGCCTCAAATGCGTTGTTCTGTCTTGGGGTCAAAGAGGGAAGCCTTTTCCATATCAATCTGCAACTCCACGTTACTACCTTGAGTTGGTGCAGCGTCAGGTTCAAAGCGGGCGATGATCTCCTTGTCTCCAACCCGAGTGACAACGATTGATTCAGCACCTGTTGGTTCGACCACCTCAACGACTCCCTGCAGACGACCCACACTGGATGGGTTTTCAAAATTGCGTCGACCAAGATGTTCGGGCCGTAGACCGACAACGACACGTTGACCAGCTTTTAGGTGCTGCGCTTTCTGGCTTGGTATCGGAAGGGGGTTATTGATTCCTGAAATCTCGATACCAGCACCGTCCCCAACACTTGTGATGGAACCTTCAATAAAGTTCATTGAAGGTGAACCCATGAATCCCGCCACAAAGATATTTGCGGGCTCATCATAGACTTTCTTGGGTTCGTCAAACTGTTGCAGCATCCCAGCATGCATCACAGCAATTCGTGAGGCCAGTGTCATCGCTTCAACCTGATCATGAGTGACGTAGACCATCGTCTTGCCAACCCTGGCGTGCAGCTTTTTGATTTCTGTGCGCATCTCAACACGCAGCTTGGCATCCAGGTTAGAAAGGGGCTCATCGAACAAGAAGAGGGCAGGATCCCTGACCAGGGCCCGTCCCATCGCAACTCGTTGACGCTGACCACCAGACAATTGCCCTGGCTTTCGATGGAGCAGCGGCTCGATTTGGAGGAAGGAGGCAACCCGATCCACAGCAGCATTCTGCTCAGCTTTTGGAACTCTGCGGCTTTCCATGCCGAAGGTGATGTTTTCACGGACAGTCATGGTGGGATAGAGTGCGTAGGACTGGAAAACCATTGCGATGTCACGATCCTTTGGTTGCACCGAGTTGACCAGCCGATCTCCAATATAAATTTCACCAGAGGAGATCTTCTCCAGACCAGCGATCATGTTGAGCAGGGTGGATTTGCCACAGCCAGACGGCCCTACCAGCGCAATGAATTCCCCATCCTCTGCGGCGAGGGTCACTCCCTTGAGAACCTCCACCACTCCAAAGGACTTGGTAACGTTCTTGATTGTCAGTGTTGCCATTTCACTCTCACTTGACCGCTCCTTGTGTAAGTCCGCGCACAAAATACTTGCCACCGAGGAAATAGATCAATAGTGGTGGCAAGGCACCAATCAGAACGCCAGCACTCATCACATCAAATTGACGCACATTGGTTTCACCTGCGGATAAGGCAACTAGCGCGGCAGTGATCGGCTGCTCTTTCCCTGAGGTGAGGACCACCCCAAAGAGAAACTCATTCCAGATACCTGTAAACTGCCAGATTACAGTTACGATCAAGATCGGGGGAGAAATCGGCAGGACGATCTTGCGGAAGATTCTCCAGAATCCAGCCCCATCAATTCGTGCAGCCTTGATCAGATCATCTGGGATGGAAATATAGAAGTTGCGGCAGAAAAGGGTGGTAAAACTAAGCCCTTGAATGATGTGGACAAGCGCCAAGCCAGCGATGGAGTTCTGTAATACTAGCTTGCCGAGTAAGAAAGCCCAGGGGAGCAATGCGATTTGACCTGGTACGAATACGCAAAAAACCATGCAGGTGAACAAAATCTCAGAACCTCGGAAACGCCACTTGGAGAGGATATATCCATTGATTGCCCCCAAAATTGGTTGGCCTGCGGTCCCAGTGGGTTCACCATCATCCGAACATCGTTCCGATACAGGATTGACGCCACATTTAAAACCATAGCACCAATGCCTGGCTTTTGGGTGTAAACGCTTTATCTCTTGAATGTAATTTTGGGCGGAATCCCAATTTTCCGCGTGCTTGGCATAACCAATAAACCTGCTTTTCTTTACTTCAATCTCTGATTCATGAGACCCGGCTGCTAACGTCGTTTGAGTTACTGTGCTCATAAACAAGGGTCGAATGGTACGGTGACACGTATGTTGATGAGATACTTTTTTTAGGACAGTCCTGATGGGTAATGCATTCACATCAATCCCTAATCGTAATTGAAAAACCATCGTAATAAGGAAAAGTAATGACATGAAAAATTTTCCAATCT
>CAJXNF010000462.1 GCA_913056375.1 uncultured Pseudomonadota bacterium
AGTATGGTTTTTACGCGAATGTCAATCCTGAGGTTGATCATCCTCGCTGGTCCCAAGCTAAGGAGCGACCAATCGGGAGTTGGTTTTTTCAAAAGATCCCTACCCAGCCCTTCAACGGCTATGCAGAAGAAGTAGCTAGCTTGTACAAAGGAATGGATCTCAAAAAGAATTACTGAGTTGACTTGGTATCAATTTGATACGGTTGATCTTCATCTTTTTGTCTACGTGCAACCGAATTCTAAGGTAACTGAATGGGCAGGGACACATGGAGATCGAATCAAAGTGAAAGTCAATGCCCCACCGCATAAAAATGCAGCAAACCAAGCCTGCCAAAAATTCTTCGCTGAATTTTTCCAGGTGCCTAAATCAAACATAGAACTGACAAATGGAGCCAAATCTCGTGCGAAAAACTTTCTCATCAAGCAACCAAACAGAGAACTAGTACTTAACTTGATTGAATCATTGGCTTAAGCAGTGGCTACGCTAGAACTTCATCACGAACAATTTGGGGAAGGACCTGATCTAGTAATACTTCATGGTCTTTTCGGATCAGGTAACAACTGGAGGAGCTTTGCTAAAAAGCTTTCAGAAGATTTCCGAATTTCTCTTGTAGATTTGAGGAATCATGGGAAGTCCCCCCATTCTGAGGAGATGGATTATGTTGTGATGCTGGAAGACGTCCTAGTGTTTCTGGAACAAAAAACTGCAGGTAGTGTTTCTATACTTGGACACTCTATGGGAGGTAAGACCGCAATGCAGTTGGCGCTGCGACATCCTAAAAAAATAAAAAATCTGCTTGTTGGAGATATCGCACCGGTAGTCTATAAACATGGAGATGGTCACCGAAGTTATCTTCAAGCTTTGAATCATATTCCATTGAATCAGGGACTGACTCGGACTGAAATAGATGCTTTACTGAGCAAGTCTATTCCAGAGAGCACAATTAGGACATTTTTACTGACTAATCTTGAAATCCGATCTAACCAAGCGAGTTGGAAGATCAATTTGAAGGCGCTCGAAGAAAATTTGAGTGATTTAATGGATTTTCCGATTGGTCCAAAGATGCTACCTTTTGAGGGTAATTGTTTATTTATCGCTGGCAGCAATTCAAATTACATCCAAACTGACCATCAACCTATTTTGCAGAGTTGGTTTCCGAAACATCGATTAGTGCGGCTGAAAAATTGTGGTCACTGGCTTCACGTTGACCAACCTGAAGCGCTAACGAAGACGCTAAAATACTTTCTTTCTGAAATCTGAGCTAAGACCTTTGGTCACGAGTAAGACCCCATTTCGCGAAATTGATATTCGGCTTCCACATTTACGATTTGCAGCACGTTGCTGGGGTCCAGAGAATGGGATCCCATTTCTTGGGATGCACGGATGGCTGGACAACGCCGCAACCTATGATCACATTGCCCCTCTCCTACCGGAACTAAAACTAGTCTCATTGGACTTTCACGGACATGGTTTTTCAGATCACCTACCTCCTGGCATCGCTTATCATTTTGCAGATTCGGTTGATTTGATGTTCCGCGTTGCAGATCAACTTGGTTGGGAGAAGTTCAATTTAATTGGACACAGCATGGGTGCGGCGGTGGCAGCTTTGATGGCTGGGGTGATTCCTGAAAGAGTTCAAAACATGATTTTGATTGAGGGATTGGGACCTTTCTCAAGGCGAGATAGCTTTGGTCCCAGAGCGCTCAGACTCTCAATCGAAGGTATGAAAAGTATAGAACGGAAGAGCATGCCTTTGTATCCAGATTTGGAAGCTGCAGTTCAGGCTCGTTACAAGGTTGGTGGGATGAAGTTAGACTCCGTGAGGACTCTGGTTCAACGTGGTGTCAGGATGGTAGAAAATGGCGTGACTTGGGCGTCAGATTCTAGACTCCGTGTAGGCTCTAGAACTTATTTTTCAGAGGAGCAGATCATTGAGTTCTTCAAGCAAATTCGCTGCCCCACCCTCCTGATTCATGGGGATTTTTACTTTCAGGAGAACCCAGACTGGCAGCAGAGAATGCGGGCACGATGTGAGTACGTACCTGACTTGCAGGATGTCCTCCTCCCTGGAGGACATCATCTTCACCTAGACAATCCAAAGCCTGTTGCACAGGCGATCCGTTTTTTTCTCAAAAACAGAATCTGATCGTTTGATTACTGAGGGATATCTCCCACCACACCTTCAACATAATACATCATGCTGAGTAGGTCTTGGTCTGATGGAACCACACCTGCAGCAATTGCTGTCGATCCATCTTGGCCTTTAATCGGACCTTTGAAGACTACAAATTCGCCACTTGCAATCTCTTCTTTCTTAGCCATAACCATATCTTGAATGTTCTTTGGAACCATTTTCCCAAATGTGGATATGTCAACAGCTCCTGTCTCAATTCCCCACCAATCGCTGGAGGGCTTCCAAGTCCCATTTTTCACTTGGTTATAAATGTGCTCGTAATAAATTCCCCAATTGAAGATATTGGCTGTTAAGTGAGCTTCTGGTCCATAGAGAGTCATGTCGGAATCATTGCCAATCGAATAAAGTCCTCTCTTGGCAGCTGTTTGAGTAGCAGCGGCTGAATCTGTTGTAATGGTGACGATATCAGCTCCGTTATCCATCAAGCTATTTGCAGCAGCACCTTCTTTGGCAGGATCAAACCAAGAATAATGCCGCCGAGTAAAACGCTGGCGCCAATCAAGAACCAATGTTGGGTGTCATTATTTTCAAGCTCTAAGCTTTCTTGTTTTGCTAATTCTATTGCTTGTTTTAAAGGCATTGCGCCTAGATTTCCTCCATCACTTCCGATAACCTGAACATCTAAAGCTTTTATTCTTTCGTTAGCTCTAGGACCTCGGGGTTT
>CAJXNF010000463.1 GCA_913056375.1 uncultured Pseudomonadota bacterium
GGGCGAAGTCTTGTTGAGGGCTGGAAAAAAGCGTTACCATCGAATTCTTTTAGATAATTAACCTACCTAAGAAACCTACCTGAGAACTAAAATATGCCTACCAAGCAAGAGAACGAAAAGCTCAATCCTAATTTGCCATCCAATGTGACACCATTTCCCTACCCTTATTATCCTCCAGCAACTGAAGATGATACCATCGATCTCGTTGAATTGATTCTGACAATTTGGCGCTATTGGTGGCTTGTCCTGGCGAGCGTCATCTTGTGTATAGTAGTAGCTGGTGTCTTTTTGCAGGTCACCCCAAAGAGCTATAGTAGCACGATCATCTACGAGACATACGAGTCATCAAGGAATGAAGGAAAGACAAACAACGAAAGGCTCATCAGTTTATTCGCAACCAGAGATTTCATTAAGAATTTTCTTGAGCAAGCAGGCTTGACCTCTTTAATTCTAGCAGATCTGTATGATCCAAAGACGGATACCTACGACTTACCGAATGATTTACTCTCTCCAGATGAATTTGCAGCTGCTTCACTGATCGGAAATACCAAAAATCCTACCTTTGAATTTCAAACCAAAAGATCCTCTGGACTGACATCACTAACAGTCCAATTCCACAACCCAGAACTGGCAACAAGCCTGGCTAATGACGGATTGCGCTGGGCCAACGATTACTTGCTCTCTCAAGAAATTGTCAATTTGCAGCGCGAATTGGATAGTCTGGGCCAATCCTTGAGTCAATTGGGAGCAGAAAAATCCATGGAAGTGAAATCGGCAGAAATGGGGAATTCACTCTCTGTCAGTCCTTTAGTTCTGGAAAATCTTCAGCAGCGCTTGATTGATCGCCAAATTGAGTTGGGTGTACTTGAAAAGACACAGCCTAATGCAGCAAGCATAGCAGGCATGAAAGCAGAAATCGGAGTATTGGAGGCAAAACTAGCTGAACTCAACAAACAAAGAGATGGCCAGTCAACTGGAGCTGGGCGAGAATCAGAGGAAATTTCAAAATTGAAAATTCAATTTGCTCAAAATCAATCACGGTTGGAACTATTGCAGTCTGGCCAACAACCTCTGGTTCGAATCATTGATCGGGCCATTCCTCCTGAAAATCCTAGTAAACCCAATACTCGATTGATTCTAGCACTCTCGTTGGTTGTAGGGTTGTTTGGTGGAGTGTTCTTGGTCTTTTTAGTTGATTTTGTTCGCAAAACAAGGCAGCGACTCTCTGTCAATTCTTAGGAACCCACCTTGAAATCTCACACCCCATTTTACTCGATTCGTTTTCGTTGAGTAACAACTAGCAAAGTGCCCTCTGAAAATTCGATTCTAACATCCGGTTGAACACTCAGGTTGGAAACACCAGACGGTGGCTGACCAGGACACAGACTTCGACCAGCAAGGGCATAATCCAAGCCCCAACTAGTAATTTCAGTCACAGGTCCAAAAGCTGGGATCAGAGAAACTGTGGTGCCTAAAGGTAGCACGGCCGCCCATCTCCCAGTCGAAAGATCCATCCGTTCAGCCTCATTCCACAGGCTGATTTCCAGCAGATTTTTGAAGCCAAAGCAAGCGTCCAGGCAGGCCATGAAATGATCTGTCCGGTTCCCTTGCATCCCCAAGAGATGAACGCCCTTGATCCCTCGTTGATGACAAAATTCAAGAACCTTTGACACATCGTTGGTCTCTTGATCAGTGATCAGATGCAACTGGGAAGCTTGAAATTGCTTTCGATTTGCTTCAGTAAGTGAATCCAGATCTCCGACTACAAAATCTGGTTTTAGCCCTAACGACAATAATCGATTTGCACCACCATCCGCTCCGATCCTCAAGTCTACTTTGTCCCAAAACTGATCCAATAAGGTTTGAGAAGGCGTCTCTCCGTTGCCCACTATCAAAGCCATTGGTGAATTAGATCTTATGTCCATGGGTAAACTCTTTCTCGTCCCAACTCCAATTGGAAATGCTGGTGATATTACTTTACGGGCACTGGAAGTTCTGAAAACTGTCGATGAAGTGATTTGTGAAGAACGGAAGGTTGGCAGTCGTTTTCTCAAGCATCACGGAATTCAACAAAATCTACGAACTCTCAACGAACACAATGAGTCAGAGCAGATCAGAGATTTACTGGATTTGCTGAAAGATGGCAAACAGCTCGCTTTAATTTCTGATGCAGGCACTCCAGTTTTTGCAGATCCTGGTTATCGCTTGATCCAAGCTATCATCGCAAGCCAGGGTGAAATTGTGTCTTTACCCGGGCCTTCTTCGCTGATGACAGCGTTAGTTGTCAGTGGGCTACCTTGTCAGGACTTTTATTGTGCTGGATTTCTTCCCCGCAAGCCAGAGCTCCGTCGAAAGGCTTTACAAAGCCTGAGACTTTGGCAGACCACATTGGTAATCTATGAGGCTCCGTACCGCTTGATCCCGTTGTTGAAGGATGTTTCTGGAGAATTGGGAGGGTGGCAACCGGCAAGTCTTTGCGTACGACTCAGTTATCCAGACGAGAGAGTTCTCAGAGGGAATTTGAAAAAATTACTAGCTCACTGTGAAGCTTCCCCATTCAAGGGAGAGTTTGTATTACTTGTGGATAACAGAGCTTCCGGTCGATTTTCTGCCAAAGGGGGTAAGGGTTCTAAAACTCGCTCCACTTGACGACGGGGATGTTGACTAGAAGGAAAGACCAAGTAGGAGGATTCTCTTGGCAGAGAGATCTGTTCGGGTAAGTAGTAGATCAATTCGTCCAATTTGACTAATCCCAAATCACGCCGAGCTAGAAAATCGATGTATTCGGAGCTTGTTCGTAGCGCTTGGACTTCGGCCAGCAGTTCTTGCTCCTGAACTCGCATTTCCTGC
>CAJXNF010000464.1 GCA_913056375.1 uncultured Pseudomonadota bacterium
CAAGGTTGCGGGGCGGCCTTTGATTGATCATGCGCTGGACCTCGCCCAAGCCGTGCAGCCGCGCCAGATTGTCGCCAATCTTCAGGGTTCACCTCGCTCCTGACCCTCCGTCTTCTAGACTCTTCCTGAGAGCTTCTTCCGTAGCCCGGTTGGTTGAACTGATCGGGCAGCTTACCACGCCCAGCACACCCGTATCATTATCATCGAAAATCAGCACTTGTTGCTAATTTGAAAAAAGCTCAGATTTTTATTTGACAGTCTATCTCTCAGTCGGTACAAAGAGCCTGACAAAAAACGTATCGCAATTTTTGGCTGGGTTATCGAAAAAAATTAGGAAAAAAATCCAGTAAAAGTCCTTGTTTGCTGGGTTTTTCTGCTTAATTTTACTCTTTTAACAGTGTTTGTTGATCAGACTGCACTTTATCCCTAACAAAATCCTAACTTTCCAATCCCGAAACCTGTCTACTGAGTGAATGATGAAACTCTTGCTCAATTTTGAAATCTCTAAAAGTTACGCCGAGTGGAAAGCGGTCTTTGACGAGCACAAAGCCGCCAGAGATGCAGCCAACATCAAAGACGTTTTCGTAGGTGTCGAGGCTGCCAATCCGCACAAAGTCCATTTGATGTTTGAAGTCGCAGACATGGCTACAATGCAGGCCTTCATGCAGAGTCCTGAGAACGCCGCCACTATTGAAAAAGCAGGACACATTGTTGAATCGACCGTAATGGTCCCCTTGGCAGAATGAGAGACAACCCTCCAACCATCCATTTTTGGAGAGCAGAATGATCTATGTGACCTATGGCAAGATGAGCAAAGAGGGCCTCAATGGGCTGACTGCAAAACCAGAAAACCGGGCAGAAGCTCTCGGAAAAATGGTAGATGCTTTGGGTGGTAAGTTGATTGACTACTATTTTTTGCTCAATGGTGAGATCGATTTCATTATTGTTAGTGAGTTTCCTGATGATCAAAACGTCAACGAACTCAGTTTGATCGATGCTTTGCTGGTCCGAGGCTCAGGCGCTATTGAATCAATCACCACTCTTCCAGCGTTGCGAGCTGCCGATGCGGTGCCACTCTTTGAGCGAGCCAAGGCGTTGCAGGAAGCTTCGACCTACTCCAAACCAGGAGAATGAGTTTCCGAAACTCAGTTCCCTGGCTGTGTTTGCCTGCGGCTCTTTGTGGTTGCGGGCACCCGCCCTTGGCATAGTCCTCCCCCTTCTATGTCAGGGGCCCCTCTCCTTCAACCGTAACAAAGGAAAAAAGATGTTGTTCAAGATCTCTTATTCCATCAAGGAAGAGCTGATTCATGTCACTCAGACTCAGTTCGCCGGTGGAGACGAAAAATGGTACGGCATGAAGCTGATTGGTCGCTGGCATGAGCCATCGAGCACAGGCTTCATGGTAGTGGAGACGGATGATTACCAGGCAGTCATGAAATATTGCCAACAATGGAACCGCACCTGTCACCTGGAAGTGACTCCTGTCGGCACGGATGCCGATGCAGCTGCAACGCTCTCAGAAACTTTGCAGCCATAATCACTCCTATTTTCACCCCAAACTGGAGAATCAAATGATCAATAAAAGTTGTCGAACCTTCAATTTCATGTTTCGTGTACCCGACGCCGAAGTACCAGAGGTAGAAGCCATCCTGGCGACAAGTCATGAAAAGTGGATGCGGGCTACCCACCAGGGGCCGGCTGAGCCTAGCCCTTTGGTCTACACGATCTCAAAAGCTGCAGAATTGAAAAACCCTTTGGACCCCTCAGAAGGTACAACGGGTCATACAATGATGGCATTGACTGAGGTCTACCGTGGTCTAGAAGGAAGCCAAGCACACATGGAAAGTTCAGCAGGTTGGCAAGATATTGGAGTCATGTTGGAGAAAGTGATTGGTAACTATTCCGTCGGAATGATCATGCACGGAGAAGTGATTGGGAGCATGGCAGACTAGATTGTCTGAGAAGACTATCAAATATGTGCTTAAAACGATTGATTCACACAAACAAAGGAGATGCTTATGTTAGGTGAAAAGATGGGTTCGATGACCTGTACTGCGGCAAATAAAGTTCTTCCCACTCAGGGAACTTTACCCAAGTTTGAGGTTGCTGTTCAAGGAAGTGGAACATTGGCGGGTGTACAGGTCCAAACAATGTCAACTTACTATGCAGAAATGCGAGCCGATGGCAGCATGTACGGGGAATTGCCAAATTCCGGCATTGTGATGGCAGCGGATGGCCTCGCTACTTTTCGTGCGACTGGATCTGGGGGAATGACCGAAGATGGTGGCTCCAAATTCCGTGGTGCCTGCTACTTCGAAACAACTGCTCCTTCACTCATGAGCCTCAATGGCAAAGCAATGATTTACGAGTGGGATGTAGATCCAAGTGGAAACGCCCAGTGGGAGATTTGGCACTGGGCTTAAAGCTAGTTAAGCAGCCTTGATAAAATCGTTTTAACAGCTCTCATTAATTTTCGGACTAGTGAGAGCTTCATCATCTGCAAAGGAGTAATATGAAAATAAAAGTTCTAGGTGTTTATTCAGAAGATGCTGTCAAGGGTATGAAGGATTCGAGCTACGCAGCCCGCGTAAAACAAATCGAGGGGATGGCCTCTCAAATTGATTCCCAGCTGATTGACTGCGATTTCCTAGGGGGAGACTTAGATGTCTGCGTGACAATGGAAGTGCCCGATTGGTCAACCGCTTTGGGCTTGAAGCAGGTGATTCAGATGTCCGGAGTGTTTGAAGAAATCATGTTCTATCCTGTAGTGGATCTGGACACAATTATTGGCACAATGAACAAGTTTGCTGGGGTCTATAAAGCTCCTGGGAAAGAATCTTAGAAAAGT
>CAJXNF010000465.1 GCA_913056375.1 uncultured Pseudomonadota bacterium
AGAAGAAGAAGAAGAAGAAGAAGAAGAAGAGCTGAATGTAAAAAGAATTGCTATGGTGACCGGTGATAGAGAGCCAGTAGCAAAAAGAGTTGCTTCTGAAATTGGGTGTCGTGAAGTTTCGGCAGATTGTCTCCCTCAGGACAAAGTTGATTTTGTTGATAATATCAAAAAGCAAGGATTTCGGGTTGCGGTTGTAGGAGACGGTGTCAATGACGCCCCTGCTTTAGCTGCGGGAGATTTGGGAATAGCCATGGGGGCTGCAGGAAGTGAAGTTGCCATAAATAGCGCGACCATAGCTTTGATGAATAATGACCTTACCAAACTCCCATTTCTGGTCCAATTATCTAGAACTACACGACGAGTAATAAATCAAAATTTTTTATTAGGCTTGTTATTTATTTTAGGTGGCCTTGTGCTAGCTGCTGCCGGGTATCTGAATCCAGTGATTGCCGCGGTATTTCAAAATGCGGGATCTTTATTGGTTGTCTTTAACAGCGCTCGATTAGTCAGGCAGGGCGAGGCCATGGATACGAATACTGAATAGTCTTTGTTCGTTTTATTTTTGCACTAAAAAACCTCTGTCCCTGATGGAACAGAGGAGATTAATTGTAGTAAATTTTTATCTACGGTTCTTAATTCCCAAGTGAGAGTAGAAACTCGATATTATTTTTTGTGTTTTTGAGTTTACTTAATAAGAGCTCCATCGACTCAACTGGAGGCACACCCGTCAGGGCTCTTCTAAGAACGACTACCTTGTCGTATTCTTGAGGGTGATAGAGGAGCTCTTCTTTCCGCGTTCCTGAATGCTCTACATTAATTGATGGGAAAATCCTACGGTCAACTAATGATCTATCAAGGTGAACTTCCATGTTACCGGTCCCTTTGAATTCTTCGAAAATAACCTCATCCATTCGGGACCCGGTATCAATCAGTGCCGTTGCTATAATGGTTAGTGAGCCTCCTTCTTCAATATTTCTGGCGGCTCCGAAAAAGCGTTTTGGTTTGTGCAAAGCATTGGCATCGACACCACCAGATAGGATCTTTCCTGAATGTGGTTGGACTGTGTTGTATGCTCTTGCAAGTCGTGTAATTGAGTCCAAAAGAATCACAACATCTTTTTTGTGTTCGACCATTCTTTTTGCTTTCTCAATGACCATTTCAGCAACCTGGATGTGTCTTTCAGGTGGTTCATCAAATGTTGAGCTGACGACCTCTGCAGGTTTACATGTCCGTTCCATATCTGTCACCTCTTCAGGTCTTTCATCAATTAGAAGGATAAACAGGTAACAATCAGGGCTATTTTTAACTATGGAGTTAGCCAGATTCTGCATCAGAACTGTTTTACCTGTTCGTGGAGGGGCGACAATGAGTCCTCTTGTCCCTTTACCAATTGGACAAACTAGATCTAAAACCCTGGCTGATAAATCTTCTGGGCCCGTTTCTAGTAGGAACCTTTCTTCAGGAAATAATGGGGTAAGGTTGTCAAAGTGCGTCTTATCTTTTGCTTTCTCTGGGTCTTCCTTATCAACTGCTTCGACTTTTAGGAGCGCAAAGAACCTTTCTTTTTCCTTTGGTGGTCTAATTTGACCAGCTACCAAATCACCTGTTTGCAGGTCAAACCGCCGGATTTGTGATGGTGAAACGTAAACATCTTCAGGACACGGGAGGTAGTTAAAACTTTGAGATCTGAGAAACCCGAAACCTTCAGGAAGGATTTCTAATACCCCCTCAGCAAACAAAGTTCCTTTTCTTTCAGCATTTTTTTGAAGAATAGAGAAGATAACCTCATGTTTCTTCATGGTGCCAAAATTCTGGATATCTAAATCTTTGGCGATGTCGTTGAGTTCATTTATCCCCATGCTTTGGAGCGCGGAGATATTCACCGTGCGCGGATCTTGAAGGTCCGTTGGAGCCATTTGCTGCCCTTTTTCCAATTCATCAGGATCGTCCTTGGGAACACTTTTAGCTCTAGGCTCTTGAACCTCCTTATCAGTTTCTACTACCTGTTCTTCTTGGGGCTGCGTAGACTTCCTCGTCGCTTTTTTCCTCGCTGTCTTCTTAGCGGCTTTGGTGTTTTCCGAAGATGTCGATTGGTCTGACTCGTCATCAACTTGTTCTAGGGGAAGCTCATTTATTTCTTCCTTATCCTGAACTTTTGAAGAAGTCTTTTTCGAAACAGTTTTACGTTTAACCGTTTTTGTGGTGGTTTTTGGCATAGTTGAATCTGGAATCCAGCCGACTAGAGGATCACATCATGTAGTTGTTGCGCCCCATCACACGGGGCACTAATACCGTCGACCTTCGTCAGTTATCGTTGTAAAACGGTCGTTTGTCAATAGGGTAGTGGAAAAATTGAGGTGAGTTCATGAACCCTCTTAAGAACTCCTGACTGAACTTCTGCATTTTCTATATCTCCAAGAACTTCCGAGATCATATCAGCAATTGCCATCATTTCCGGTTCTTTCATTCCTCTCGTTGTAACAGCCGGGGAGCCAATTCGAACACCGCTTGCCTTGAATGGTGATAGGGTTTCAAACGGAATTGTATTCTTGTTGAGAGTAATTCCTGCCTGATCTAAAGCGTGTTGGCATTGCTTTCCAGTGAGGCCTTTTTGGTTTACATCGACTAGGATGAGGTGATTGTCGGTTCCACCGCTGACTATTCTAAATCCATTTCTAGACATCCCTTCCGCCAGAGCAGAGGCATTCTTTTTAACCTGGATTTGATACTCTTTGAATTCCGGTTGCATGGCTTCTCTGAAACATAACGCTTTGGCCGCAATGACATGCTCAAGTGGCCCTCCTTGGATTCCTGGGAAAACTTTTGAATCGATA
>CAJXNF010000466.1 GCA_913056375.1 uncultured Pseudomonadota bacterium
CTAACTTGCTTCCATCTGGACGATAAGCAGCAACCTTGTAACCACCCCATAGCGCGATCCAAAAATTTCCATCCGCATCGACTACAGCTCCATCAGGGCCTCCTTGCCCTTTTTCAAATTTCAAAAACACTTCACGTTCACTCACAGGGAGCCCCGTATTTGGATCCAGCTTTACTCGCCAGACAGTGCTCTCAAGGGTATCTGCGAAATATCCAATCGTCCCATCCTGAGTGAAGCAAGTTGCATTGGGAATGGTGATGTTTGGATAAAGCAATTGCAGCTTTCCTTGAGCAATATGATAGATGGACCCCGCACCCTGCTCTGCGTTCCAACCCATCGTTCCGAACCAAAAGGAGCCACTGGGGTGAACCCGGCTGTCATTGCTGCGTGTGACTGAGTTGTCTGCTTCCACAGCAAGATAGGGCTCCCAGCTTTTCGAATCCATGTCGAGAATATGAAGTCCGTCATCGACCGCAACCACCAGGCGTTTTTCATCAATTCGAGCTGCTGCGCTGGCATTGCCAGGGCAATCAATCACACGGACAGGCCCATCCTCAACCTGCTCGTAGAGTTTCTTGCCGAGGATATCAAACCAACAAAAGCGCCCTCGCTCAGGGTGCGAGAAGATGCCTTCGACAAGCTCACAGACCGGGACATTACAACGTTGGATCGAATCCATGGTTTTTCTCCGTTTGAGGATACAAAAATTGCCAGGCAGCCGTAAGGCCTAGCCGAACCAAGTCATCTCCAGAGTGCAAATCTACCTCCCTGCCAACCAAACTCAGCGCTCGAGCATACAATTTGGTCAATGAAGATCCCCCTACCAGTTGAATCTTCTCTGTTTTTCCAATGTTTTGGGTCGCAGACCGTAGCTCTTCACCAAGCAGCCGACCGCTTAGAAATGCCAAATTTGCAACCGGGTCTCGATCCAAAAGCAGCGAGGTAGCTCTCACACGAAAGAGCGAAGTCAGCAATGGAGTACTTTCCTGAAAGCCTGTTGAAACACCTTTTGCAAAAGCAGGGTGTTCTGCGTCAACGTCTCCTGCTTCCAAATCATGCCGTAAAATACTGTGCTGACGCAGAATTGAGAAGAGTTCACCGGTTAGGTAGGTATCAAATTGTTGAACCTGCCCCAAAGCTACCTTCACCCACTTACAATGTGTCCCAGGCAAACATATCATTCCTGACCATTCAGTTGACCCTGCTCCCAATCCGAGCATTTGCGTCTCTTCTCCCCGCATTACATCTGGCCTTGATTCTTCTTGGCAAGCTACCCCAGGCAACACATGCACCTTGCGCTGCAGATCTTTCGTTTGAACATCTACCGCGCCAATTGCCACATCTTTCAGTGAGACCGGCAAGAACAAGTAGGGTGCTTCCTGCCAGCCCTGACGGCTCCCGACCATTCCACTCATCAATACTGGGCTCTCTGTGGGCCATCCATGGAGATGCTCCTTCAATGTGGGTTCGAATTCCTCACGTTTCAGACTCAGTAGACCACACGAGGCTTCACGTCCCTCCAGGGCTTTATCTCCATGCATACGCCAGATTCGAAAGTGGGTCGTGCCCCAGTCTACTGCTACCCAATCCTGCTGATTTTCCATCATACTTTCTGCAAAAATGATCTTTTTACGAGATTGCTTCTGAGAATTCTGTTTGACATACTCAAGCAGAGTCGTACCTTTGTCAACGATCCAACAGCGAGAAGGCTGGAACTCCAACAATGTGGCGTCTTCATCCTTCGAGCAGCCTGCAGAAGCAAGTTGAAAAATTGCCAACTGCGTTCATCCGCCACTGAGTATCCATATTGAGGAGACATGAGTCAGTCTAAATCCAATACACGCTTCCGATCACAGGAATGGTTCGATAATCCAGCCAATCCGGACATGACCGCTCTCTATTTGGAGCGCTATCTGAATTTTGGTCTGACTCGCGAAGAATTGCAGTCCGGGAAACCTGTGATTGGCATCGCCCAAACTGGCTCAGACCTCTCTCCGTGCAACCGGCCACACATCGAACTAGCCAAGCGAGTGCGGGAAGGAATTCGCGAAGCAGGGGGAATTGCGATTGAGTTTCCGGTTCACCCAATTCAGGAAACTGGCAAACGACCTACCGCTTCTTTGGATCGGAATCTTGCCTACCTGAGCCTTGTCGAAGTTCTTTACGGCTACCCGATCGATGGTGTGGTGCTGACAATCGGCTGTGATAAAACCACCCCTGCAGCGCTGATGGCAGCAGCCACGGTCAACATTCCAGCGATCACTCTCTCTGGTGGACCCATGCTTAACGGCTGGTTTCGTGGAGAGCGAACCGGCTCCGGCACCATCGTCTGGAGAGCACGAGAAATGATGGCTCGTGGTGAAATTGACTATCCCGGATTTGTTGATTTAGTGGCCTCCTCTGCTCCCTCCCCAGGCTATTGCAACACAATGGGGACAGCGACAACAATGAACTCCCTCGCTGAAGCATTGGGAATGTCTTTACCAGGGAGCGCTGCGATTCCAGCCCCTTACCGCGAGAGAGCGCAAGCAGCCTATCTCACTGGCAAGCGCATCGTGGATATGGTTAAGGAAGATCTGAAGCCTTCTGACATTTTGACTCGTAAGGCCTTCGAGAATGCAATCGTGATCAACTCTGCGATTGGTGGTTCAACCAACGCCCCAATTCACCTCAATGCGGTTGCCCGTCACATTGGAGTGGAATTGGAGGTCGATGATTGGGAAAAGCATGGGCATGACATTCCGTTGTTGGTCAACCTCCAGCCTGCAGGGGCGTATCTTGGAGAGGATTACCACCATGCAGGAGGAGTCCCTGCTGTCGTTGCGGA
>CAJXNF010000467.1 GCA_913056375.1 uncultured Pseudomonadota bacterium
CAGACGGCTTGGAACACAATGATCTATGCCTTGGTGACAGTTCCCTTTAAGGCTATTTTGGGTCTTGGATTAGCACTCGTTTTGAACAATCGGATCCGTTTTAGCAATCCAATCCGTGCCTTCATCATGCTGCCCTGGATTGTACCCACTGCATTGAGTTCATTGGGATGGTTCGTGATTTTTGATCCCGTTTTTAGTCCTATCTCCTGGTTGTTGATTCAGATGGGGTTAATCGAATCAAATATTAACTTTTTGGGGGATCAAGTTATCGCAGTGACTGCGATTTGTTGGGTCAATATCTGGCGTGGGATTCCGTTTTTTGGAATCAGTATTTTGGCTGGCTTACAAGCTGTACCTCATGAACTTCATGAACAAGCTGCAATAGATGGAGCAAATCAATACCATAGATTTATAAATGTTACCTTTCCCCACATTAAGGGGATCATTATGATAACCAGTCTGCTTTCCATCATCTGGACCTTTGCTGATTTTCAACTGATTTACATTCTGACCAAAGGAGGACCTGCTAATCAGACTCATATCTTTGGAACCTACGCTTATCAGGTGGGTATGTCGGCAACAGAAATCGGTATGGGTGCTGCCATCACTTTGTACATGTTCCCAATCCTCGCTTTCTTCAGCATTCTACTTCTACGCTACATGAGAAAATCAGCATGATGGTTGGCAGCGAAAGTCATAGAACTTTACAGATTTACATTCCACTCGCCGTTTTTATGGTGCTTTTGCTGTTCCCGTTTTATTGGATGACAATTGTATCTTTGAAGCCGTCATCAGACCTCTTTGATATGAATTTTAATCCATTTTGGGTTCAACGGTTTACCTTTGAGAATTACACTTATCTTTTTGAGAACACTGAATTCTGGAGTTGGTTGTGGAATACGATGATTATCGCAATTGTTTCCACAGCTCTGTCTATCTTTTGTAGTATTTGTATTGGCTACGCGCTGGCGAGGTTAAAGTTCCCAGGAAGTGATTTTATGGGGATTGGAATTTTTCTGGTTTACTTAGTACCTCCGACTTTATTGTTCATTCCAATGGCGCAGGTTATTGGGGCCCTGAATCTTTTCAATACTCATTGGTCACTGATTCTGACCTATCCCACTCAATTGATTCCCTTCGCTTCCTGGCTCTTAATGGGGTATTTCCTGACAATTCCCAAGGAGATTGAAGAGAGTGCATTGATGGACGGCTGTTCAAGGATTCAGATCTTGATCCGGATTGTCCTGCCTCTATCTGTGCCAGGAATTCTATCCGCAACCATTTTCTGCTTCACACTCTGCTGGAATGAATTTCTCTACGCATTGATCTTCATGTCTTCCGGAGACATGAAAACCATCCCTGTCGGAACCGTTAGCGACCTGATCAAAGCAGATACTCTCTTCTGGGGATCCCTGATGGCTTCAGCGCTACTCGGATCTGTTCCAGTAGCTTTCATCTACTCCTTCTTCGTCAAGTACTACGTCTCTGGTCTGACAGCCAGTGCCGTCAAGGGCTGAATCAAGGCATGTCGATGACAATTTTAACTGCGTTGTCGGTAGCATTTTGATGAAGCTCGTAGGCTTCCAAGACCTTGTCAAATGGGAAGCGATGCGTAAGTACTGCGGACACGTCCAACGCTCCACCTGCGATCAAATCCAAAGCTTGAAGAGTTGAGCTATGTCCGGGTTCAGTAGCTGCGTGAACTATAGATTTGTGCTTGAGGCACTTTGTGAAGATTCGACCGTAGTTGACCGTGATCGGCTCATAGGGCACCCCAAATTGAAGGAAAAATCCGGTATCTGCCTGAGCTAGCTCAATCGCCAAGTTGATGGAAGATTCGCGTCCAGCCGCCTCAACAACAATATCTGCGAGACTCCCCCCGTTCATTTTTGTGATCTCCTCGATTGGATCCTTATCCTGAATATTTATGGTGTCGCTAGCTCCATACTTTTGAGCAAGTTTTAAACGATATTCTTTTGGATCCAATGCAATGACTCTAGCTGCTCCTAAACGGTTCAAAACAAAATCAAACCAAAGCCCAGCAGTCCCTTGCCCAATCACCGCAACTGTTTTCCCAATCACACTTGGAAGTTGCTTACAGGCATAGAGTACAGTGCCAAGTTGCTGAGCCATCAATAATTCTTCGCGTGTTTTCCCAGTGGGAAGTTTCAATAAATTTTCCTTTGGTGTCAGATATTGTTCGGCCATCGCACGATGGTCAGGTGCGATGGCAAGAACAAAATCACCAACAGCATGTCCCTCCAATCCATCTCCTAACTCAACAATTTCCGCGATGACCTCGTGACCCGTGGTACCAGGAGGAAAGGGATATGCGGCTTCTGGAGCGTGACTAAGCATCCATACATCACTTCCGCATAGTGTCACATATTTAGGTTGAACGATTGCATGGCCTGCGACGAGTTCTGGAAAACTCGTGCGAACAAATTCTGCTTTACCTCGTCCAACAACTTGAAGCGCATCCATCTTTGCTGTCATTTTTTCCTGAAATGTAGAAGGGGAATGGTTGATTGAGTTTCTTGGATCCGTGGCCTCAATTGACAGAAGCTATGGCCAGATTTGAGGCTTTCCTGAGGAGAGATTCGCTCCAGATTGATGGTTGGGTAGTCAATAAAACGAAAGTCATGTTTCGATCTGGATCCGCCCAAAAGACTGTGCCGGTGGCTCCTCCATGCCCAAAGCTTCCAGGTGAGAGAAAGTCTCCAAAGAATCCCCAGCAGGAAGAGGGCGCAAGCCGCCATCCTAGACCACAACGCATTGCAACCTTTTGTGAAGATGGAATCGAGGGAAGGCATGTGGATTTAAGG
>CAJXNF010000468.1 GCA_913056375.1 uncultured Pseudomonadota bacterium
CAAGTAGTCCGAGACCACTTCCCAGATCTGCTTGCCTTCTAGGGGAGCCGCCACGCTGGCCCAGCCACCAACAGGATAATTTTTGCTTGGATCCAGAGGCTGCCCATTCAATTCGAGATCTGAAATGCGGCTACCAATCTTTTCGGTAGGATCCAGAGAGTACTGAAGGCCACCCACACGAACCATGTCACCACCCTGTTGATAGTAGGGATCCGTGTTGAACAGGTTGTCCGCCACGTCTTCAAGAATCGTCTTGATCTGCTCTCCACTGAGCTCATTACGGGTCACAGTCCCGTAAGT
The DNA here is from genome assembly GCA_913056375.1 of uncultured Pseudomonadota bacterium. Classification (GTDB taxonomy): domain Bacteria; phylum SAR324; class SAR324; order SAR324; family NAC60-12; genus JCVI-SCAAA005. Next base: position 301 of record CAJXNF010000468.1, read on the forward strand.
CATTGCAGTCTGAGTCATCACCTCATCAAAAGTTATGGGCTGTCCGGGTAGTACGGAAACACCCCAGCGGAAACCCGGAGAGAAGGCAATCGGGGCGTTCAGTTCCTGCATCAAGGCATCACAGATCACCTGATCAAAGGTTCCATTGAAGTTGCCTCGGCGATAGAGGGTGTCTTCTGTCATAGCCAGTTGCTCATTCAGTTGCTGCTCGTAGGGTTCACGAACGGACTGGATGTAGGCTGTCATTTCAGCATCTGCAGGCAATAGCTCCGAGAATACTGGCAAGAGCTTGTAGCGGAAATCCTGGACCTTGCCATCCTGAACATCCAGATCCAGCACAGAGAGGAACTTGCTGTTCGAACCAGAGTTGATCACCAGTGTGTGATCACCATCCGGATTCTTGATATGAATTGGCTGGGGTACTCCATCGTGAGTGTGGCCCCCCATGATCGCATCAATTCCTGAAACTCGGCTAGCCATCTTTAGATCGACATCCATCCCGTTGTGGGAGAGGACAATCACTACCTCGGCACCCTCGTCACGAGCTTCGTTAACTCTCTCCTGCATCTCCATGTCACGAATACCAAAGCTCCACTCTGGAATCATGTAGCGGGGGTTGGCAATCGGAGTGTAGGGGAAAGCTTGACCAATAATAGCGACAGCGTGGCCATTGATCTCTCTGATCACATAGGCAGGAAAGACTGGATCTTCGAAATCTGTATCGCGAACGTTCTGGGCCACGAAATCCAGACCCGCATTGGCGAGGTCATTTTCGATGATCTCCTGCACCCGCTCTGCGCCATAGGTGAACTCCCAGTGGGCTGTCATCACATCGACTCCCAGTTTGATCTGGGCATCGACCATGTCCTGTGCATTTGTCCAAAGTGAGGTCGCTGAACCCTGCCAGGTGTCACCACCGTCGAGCAACAACGCACCTGGGCGCTCAGCTCGGAGCTGATCCACGAGGGACTTCAAATGAGCAAATCCTCCAACACGACCATATTTTTCGGCAGCTTCTGCAAAATTCAGGTAGCTGAATGCATAGGCTTCTGGTGAGTTGGCTGGAATGCCAAAATGCTTCAGCAAGTACTCACCCACCAAGTGAGGGGGATTGCCAAACATGTCAGCGATCCCCAAGTTGATGTGGGGTTCCCTAAAGTAAATCGGGTTCAACTGAGCGTGACAGTCGGTGTAGTGCATCAGTGAAACATTACCAAACTTGGCAAAATCGTAGGGATTGGTGGAGGAATGCTGACTAGCTCGTAGAGTTCCGGGTACTAGACCCGCAACGGCTGCCGCTCCCATCACTTGCAGGAACTCTCTGCGGGAAAAGGACATCTGACCTCAAAAAAACTAATTTCGTGGAGTGGGTCTGCCAGGGAGAACTGAAGCTCAGACTCCCTGACTAGTCTAGGTAGGTCTGCAGACCTTAGAAGCGGGGACCAGCTCCCCTTTGGTTGATGGCTTGAACATATCCGGCACGACCTTCGTGTTCAACTTGCATGATGATCTCACATGCGCGCTCAAAGTCACCGGCTTTCTCAGCTTTCGCTGCTTCATCCAGCGGCTTAGGCATGCTAGCTTTCCACCATTGACCATCAACAGTATCAGCAGCTTCGTGGGCCGCCACGGCAACTGCCTTGTGCAGTGGATACGTATCTTGATCGCACTTACCGAATTCAGCAGCCATCAGGGCGCCAGGGGCCACAAGGAGACCGCAAAGGCCTGAAACTAGTAAAATTCGCTTCATTTCTCTTTCTCCTTGATTACTTGCGGGCGCCAGGGCCGTTGGTTTCCATGCCGTTGTTCATGTAGGCCATGAAGTATTCGAGGTTACGGTATTCAGGGCCTTGGGCCTTGAAAGATCTAGCCCGAACCTGTTCATTACAGCCACCGTATCTTCGATGCATTGTCCCCATTGCTCCCCACTTCGAACGATAAACTGGGAAGTGGGTGGTGTGACCGAGAGCCGGACTGAGCATATCAGCGCGCACCTTGTTACCGGAGTTGTACACATGACAGTCTGCACAGCTCATCGCCAGTTGACCACGCTTTGTGTAGTAAAATTCCTTACCCATCTCATAGGCAGCCAAAGCATCTCCATTGGGAATGCTAACCTGAATCGTATGACCGCGGCCCTGGAAGGCTACGTAAGAACTGAGCGAGGCAATTTTTCCTTTTTTCCAGCCGAAGGGCTTCTCACCATTGGCAGATCTACACTCATTTAAAGCTAACTCCAGTGTCATCACCTGCTTACGGGCATCATCCCAATGCGGATACTTTGCACGGAGACCATCTTCAGGGGTTGTGTCAAAACAATCTTGGTAGGTTTTGCCATTCGCAAATGGAGTGTTCCAGATGTCTTCACCTTCACCAAGAGCCAGTTCGTAGGGCGGGAATTCTTCTATAGTAAGCCATTCGTCATAAGCCGCTTGATTCAGTGCGTAAGCACCATTCATGTAGGCGCTCATTTCAACACCGCTATGGCGATTCTTGAAGTAATCGACAAATGCTTGGCGATC
>CAJXNF010000469.1 GCA_913056375.1 uncultured Pseudomonadota bacterium
ACCCGTTTGATAGTTGTCATATGGGAGTGACTGCAGAAAATGTGGCAAGCCGATGGGGAATTTCAAGAGAAGAGCAAGATCAACTCGCTGTGGAAAGCCATCAAAGGGCCCACAGGGCTACTGAAGAAGGATACTTCAAAGAGCAGATCTTACCAATTTCGATCAAGCAAAGAAAACAGATGATCTCTTTTGAGAAGGATGAACATATTCGCAGTGATGCCACCACGGAAAGCATGGCTAAGCTTAGAACTGTCTTCAAAGAGGACGGGAGTGTGACGGCGGGTAACGCCTCTGGGCTAAACGATGCCGCATCTGCAGTCATCCTGATGGAACGTTCCGAAGCAGAAAAAGGGAGTAAAGAAATCCTGGGCCGACTTGTTGGGTATGCACACTCCGGTGTTGATCCGAAATACATGGGTATCGGGCCTGTTCCCGCGATTCAAAAATGTCTAGAGAGCACAGGGTTAACTGTTAAAGATATGGATGTGATTGAGTTAAATGAAGCCTTCGCGGCGCAAGCTTTGGCAGTAGCTCGAGATCTGAAGCTACCAATGGATCGAACTAATCCCAACGGCAGTGGCATTTCTCTGGGCCATCCAATTGGGGCCACTGGCTGCTTGATCACGGTCAAACTACTCTATGAATTGAAGAGAATTCAAGGTCGATATGGACTTGTTTCAATGTGCATCGGAGGAGGACAAGGCATTGCTGCGATCTTCGAGAGAGTTTAATTTTTTGGTCTCTAATAAATTTTGTTGCGCAAATTTGAACTTTTGAAATAATCGCAATCAGGAGGGGAATTATTTAAAATTTCCTCTCATTTCTAGAACTTTCAATTAACTGATTTTCCAAGGAAATCGAATGACAAATACCAGTTTGACCAGTCGGCCTGGAAATGGCCTAGCTCGCAGTGAAATTCCGTTGGCTGATTTGATTCATGTTAGCGAAAAAGAGGAACCTCCATCCTCTGGCTTTCAGGCCTGTTCAAATGGCCAAACAATCACACCATCCCTTCCTTCAACCAGCCTTAATTTTCAATTCCCATTCAAGCCCAAAAAAGTTTACAGCTTTCCTATCTCCCCATCTTCCAAAATTTTCTATACGAACTTTTGGCCAGGAACCTCAGCTGAACAATGGAATGACTGGCAGTGGCAATTAAAAAACAGAATTCGCTCATTGAAGGATTTGGAGCGGATTTTCGAGTTGAGTGAAGATGAGAGAGAAGCTGCTTCACAAAATCGAGACTCTTTGCCTGTTGGGATCACTCCCTATTATGCCAGTTTGATGAGCAGGACTGATTCTCAGGATCCTCTGCGAAGAACGCATGTACAGGTAGGCCAGGAATTTATCAGAAGTTATGGTGAAGACGATGATCCTCTAGGGGAAGATGGCAGTACTGTCGTTGAAGGACTAGTTCACCGTTATCCTGACCGAGTTCTGTTTCTTTCAACAGGGTTTTGTTCAACGTACTGCCGTTATTGTACCCGTTCACGCATGGTTGGCAGCACAGGGAAGTATCGTTTTGGAACCGAAAGATGGAACGCAGCCCTGAATTACCTGCGAAGTCACAAGGAGGTCAGGGATGTTTTGCTAAGCGGTGGAGACCCACTCACACTCCCAGATGACCGACTCGATTGGTTACTGACCCAACTTCGCTCCATCAAACATATAGAATTTGTGAGAATTGGCAGCAAAGTGCCAATCGTCCTACCCCAGAGGATCACTAAGGATTTGGTCAAGATCCTTCGGAAGCACAAACCATGGATGAGTCTTCACTTCACCCATCCGACTGAGCTCACTCCTGAAGTCAAAAGATCCACCGCCAGACTAGCAGATGCAGGACTTCCACTCGGGAGCCAGACTGTGCTGCTTGCTGGGATCAATGACTCAGTAGAGACACTGAAAAACTTGTTTCATGGTTTGCTGAAGAATCGTGTTCGGCCTTACTACCTGTTCCAATGTGACCCAATCAAAGGTTCTGCACATTTCAGAACCCCTGTCGAAAAAGGTTTGGAAATCATCAAAGGGCTACGTGGGCATACAACGGGCTATGCAGTTCCAACTTTCGTGATTGATGCACCTGGGGGTGGAGGAAAAATTCCCATTAACCCTAATTATGTCAAGGAAGTTGACGGCAAGGTATGGAAATTAAAAAATTTTGAAAACAAGGAGTTTTGCTACCAATCTCCCTGACTTGTAAAATTTAATCTTATTAATCTGTCCTGATTGGCATAACCACACACAGAAAATTCGTTGGGTTGCTTTCTTCTGTGTTTACCTTAAAGACACCTGGACTCATATCATCCCTGAATTCAAAAATCACTTTATCGTGGTTGATTGATTTCAGTGGATCTAGAAGAAACTTGGGGTTAAACGAAACAACCGCATCTTCTCCCTCGTACTCGATGGGCATGGATTCACTAGCATCTCCTAAAGTACTTTGGCCAAAAATTTCCATTTCGTTTTTCTTCAACCTCAGGGTGACTTTTTCATCCGAAACAAGTGCTGCTCTATGCACACATTCTAGCATCAGCTCTCTCTCCACAATGGCCTTATTAAAATCATCCTTGGGGATAACCTGTTTAAAGTTTGGGTATTTTCCTTCTACCACTTTTGAAACTAGGTAAATAGTGGATTTGAATCCATTACCTGAATCTTTTTTTTCGGGGATTGTTAATTTAAGAGATACCTGTCTGTCTGTAAAGTTTAGCTCAATTTCTTGTGCCACATTGGGTAGTCTCTCTAACTCGGCCACTGTCATGGATGGCAAAATAAATTCTCCATTATTTTCTTCGCTGGCACTCTCTTTTTTGCTGGTT
>CAJXNF010000470.1 GCA_913056375.1 uncultured Pseudomonadota bacterium
TGAAAGCAGTGACCTGGCTGGGTGCTCTTGTCAACGTCTTGCTTACGATTTTAAAAGCTTTTGTGGGTTGGGCTAGTGGTTCACCTGCATTGATTTCTGATGCAGGTCATTCTTTCTCTGATCTACTTTCTGATGGCGTGACTCTTTGGGCACTAATGCTCGGTCGTAAACCCAAAGATGATAATCATCCCTATGGGCATGGTCGATTTGAAACCATTGGGACGCTTTTTGTTGCTGTCCTCCTCGGATTTACTGCATTGGAATTGGGAATTTATGCGGTTGGATCCTTGGGCCAAGAACAATCTCCTGGATGGAACGCAATCTATGTTGCATTAATTTCCATCTTTCTTAAGGAGTTTCTGTTCTGGTTGACCATGTGGATTGGAAAAAAGGAGCAGAACCGTCTCCTTCAGGCTAATGCCTGGCATCATCGGAGTGATGCACTTTCTTCGGTGGCCGCTTTGATTGGAATTGGTGGTGCTCAATTGGGCTATCCCTTTTTAGATCCCCTGGCAGGATTGGTTGTGTCAGCGCTGATCATGAAAACTGCCTGGGATATGGGTAAGCAGAGTGTAGAAGAACTGACTGATGCGGTTACAGATCCCGAAGTAGAGTCGCAGGTCCATCAATTAATGGCTAATGTAGAGGGAGTTCAAGATTTTCACGAAGTTAGGGTAAGACGGATGGGATCGTATCTACTGGTGGATCTTCATGTGGAAGTGGATGGGCACCTCACCGTTTCTTCTGCACATCAAATTGCCGAAAGAGCTAGACTGCGAATTACGCAAGCTTTACCAACTGTCACCGAAGTTCTTGTGCACGTGGATCCTGAGCCTGATCCCCCATCAAGAATGCCTGACGAAGAGACTCAATTGATGAGGCCTCAGGATGAAATCGAACAAGACATCATGTCAGTCTTGGAGCAGGTTCCTCAAGTTCAGAAAATTACGCATATCTATTGTCATTATCTTCATCGAAAGCTTGTCGTGCACATTCATGTCGAAATGGAGGGAAATCTGATCATTTCAGAGGCCAGACGAATTGCAATCGAAGCAGAGAGATTGGTTGAATCAATAGCTGATATTCAGGAAGCTGATGTTCATCTAGAGTTGTCACCACATTAGCGACAATCTTTGAAAAGATAATATCTGAGACGTTGGAGTCGAGGGAATGCACCAGTGAGCTATAGTAGCCCACTGGTTACTGGCAGGAAGATTAGTAGGCGTAGTAAAGATTGAATTCGTAGGGGTGTGGTCGAGATTCAATCGGTGTGACCTCTTCATTGAGCTTGTAGTCCACCCATGCGTCAATCACATCTTTAGTGAAGACATCCCCCTTCAATAAGAAGTCATGGTTGGCCTCGAGATTTTCAATGGACTCTCTTAAAGACCCTGGCATCTTGCCAATTTTATGAAGTTCTTCTGGGGGAAGATCATAAATATTGACGTCCATTGGATCACCAGGATGAATTTTATTTTGAATTCCATCCAAGCCAGCCATCAGCATTGCTGCAAAAGCCATGTAACCATTTGCTCCTGGATCTGGGCAGCGGAATTCGATTCGTTTTGCTGCCTTCGAATCCGCCAAAGGAATTCGGATTGTTGCTGATCGGTTTCTATTTGAATAGGCAAGATTGATCGGAGCCTCAAATCCTTTCACCAGGCGCTTGTAGGAATTGGTCAGAGGATTGGTCAGAGCTGCCAGCGACGGCGCATGCTTAAGAATTCCTCCAATGTAGTAGAGCGCTGTTTCGCTTAAGCCAGCGTATTCATCTCCTGCAAAAAGGGGCTTGCCATCTTTCCATAGAGATTGGTGAGTATGCATTCCGCTCCCATTGTCAGCAAACATGGGCTTGGGCATGAACGTAGCGGTCTTGCCATGCTGGCGTGCTACATTTCTAATAACATACTTGTACCACTGCAGATGGTCCGCACAACTGACAAGAGTATCGAAACGGAAATTGATCTCGTGCTGTGCTGGTGCAACCTCATGGTGAGCTCGCTCAACCATCAGACCACACTGTTCCAACATCGTAATCATCTCGTTTCGAATATCTTGATTGGAGTCGAACGGAGCTACTGGGAAATACCCTAATTTCGGCCCAATTTTATACCCAAGATTAGGCATTTCATCGGCACCCGTATTCCATGGACACTCTGCTGAATCAATAGAATAAAACCCACCCGCACTGCTGTAGGAATACTGAACATCGTCAAAAAGGAAAAATTCAGCTTCTGGCCCAAAATAAGCCGTATCTGCGATTCCTGTTGAGACTAGATAAGCTTCTGCCTTGCGTGCAATGTTTCTTGGATCTCGGCTGTAGCGCTCTCCCGTCACAGGATCAACGATATCGCAGATCAGTGTCAGTGAATTAGCTTCAATGAATGGATCCACCTTCATTGTGCTGAGATCAGGAATCATCTTCATGTCGCTGGCATCAATCGTCTGCCAGCATCGAATACTGGAACCATCAAACATCACCCCTTCTTCCAGCATAGCTTCATTGACGACCCCAATTGGGACTTGCAAGTGTTGCCAGGTTCCCAGCAAGTCAATGAACTTGAAGTCAACAAATTCAATGTCATTTTTCTTGATAAAGTCGAGGACATCTTTGGGCGTAGTCATATCAAACATTCCTTTGTGTAAGCGCGGGATTTCCGCCAGAATTAAGGGAAGACCGGAAACGAGGACCAGACAATTGAAATCTCAATTTGTCTCCAAAAACCTTCTGCCGCTTCCTAAAGCAAGTCAAGTGCTTCTCTTTAAACTAACGTCTGGAGACAAATCTTATACCAAATTCATGTCATTGA
>CAJXNF010000471.1 GCA_913056375.1 uncultured Pseudomonadota bacterium
TTATGAAGCCAAGAGATGCAGTTGTGAGGAATGGAGGAGAGATCCCGTATCCTGTCTTCACTGAAAACTTCCACTATGAGTGCGAGCTTGTTGTGGCAATGGGTTCCGGGGGATACAACATCCCATTGGCTGAGGCGAACCAGCACATTTTCGGCTATGCGGTCGGTCTGGACATGACTCGAAGAGACCATCAACTAGGAGTGATCGAAAAAGGGCTACCCTGGGAGATTACCAAAGGATTTGACCACTCGGCTCCGATTGGACCAATTTCCACCGTCAAAGAAATCGGCATAATGACGAAAGGTCATGTGAAGTTGAAATTGAATGGTGAAGTTAAACAGGATGCTGACATTTCTCTTCAGATTTGGAAAATTGATGAAATCATCTCCAAAATTTCCCAACAACACCGACTGATGCCCGGAGACATCATCATGACAGGGACTCCTGCCGGAGTAGGAGCAGTGGTTCAGGGGGATGTTTTGGATTGTTCTGTAGATGGGCTAGAGCCAATGCAGGTGAAAATTGGAGATCAAGCGAAATAAAGCAATCTGTTGAACCAAGATTGAACTCAATCAGAAAGGATAAAAAATGAGCAAAATTGCAATTGTGGGGACCGGCAGAATGGGAACGGCCTTCGCTAAGCGTCTGCTCGAAACTGGCAACGAAGTTACTGTTTGGAATCGTTCTGCGAAAAGAACTGCTGCTGCTGCCGAGGCTGGTGCTCAAGTGGCCCAGGATCTCGCAGAGGTGGTTGATTGTGAGATGATTTTACTCTCACTGACCGATGCAGAGGCTGTCAGTGGGGTGGTTCAGGACTTGATCGGTGCAGGAATTCAAGGGCGGCTCGTGATTGACCTATCAACTTTGCTCCCTGAAGAAACTCGCACCATTTCAGCAAAGTTGACGGAAGCTGGAGCGGAGTTCGTTGATTGCCCAGTTGGCGGAACAGTGGGTCCGGCACTCAAAGGACAACTTTTGGGGATGGCAGGTGGAGCCGACACATCTTTTGCTAAAGCCCAACCCATCCTTTCCCAACTTTGCAAGCGCGTGGAACACCTCGGGCCTGCCGGTTCAGGATCTCAAATGAAGCTAGCGGCCAACTTGCCACTAGCTATTTACTGGAACACTCTTGCGGAGGCGATGTCCCTGTTAAAGGGCTGTGGAATTTCAGCTGAAACCGCAATCTCTTTGCTCACTGACAGCTCTGGTGGACCAAATGTGCTAAAGAACCGAGGACAAGTGGTGATCGACACATTAAATGGAACCGACCAGCCAGGAACCTTTGATCTTGCGGGGCTATTGAAAGATCTGGAATTGTCTTTGAAACAAGCAGAAGTCGTCGGCTCTAAGTTACCAATTGCCGAAGTGTCCAGGGAGAATTATCGGAAAGCAATTGCAGATGGACTCTCCAATTTTGATGGATCTAGTCTGACTCGTCATTTGTTGAGTGATTAACTGAAGTGCAAATATTTCTTCATCTATACAATGGGTGAGGCTAACTTTCTCAGGAACTCTCAAATTTTAGTCTCAAACCCGACTTAAATCCGTAGACGGGTACACTGATTACATGTTTTATCTGTTACGCACTCAGGAAATTATATCTTCTATTAACACTTCAGAGTCATTTTGTCCCAAAAATTCGATCTCCTGCATCACCTAATCCTGGTAGAATATAGGCATGATCGTTCAACTTTTCATCGACTGCAGCGGTATAAATTGGGACATCAGGATGTTCACTGTGGAAATATTCAATACCCTCCGGTGCAGCTAGCAGAGAGACAAAGCGGATATTCGAAGCACCATTTTCCTTCAAACGCGAGACTGCTGCTGCTGAGGAATGACCTGTTGCCAACATGGGATCCAAGGCAATCACCAAGCGCTGATCAATCATCTCAGGCAATTTCAGATAATACTCCACAGCCGCTAAGGTCACCGGATCACGATAAAGTCCAATATGTCCAACCCTAGCTGAAGGAATCAACTCAAGGAAACCATCCAACAAGCCGATTCCTGCCCGTAAAATTGGGACTAAACACAACTTTTTTCCTTCGAGAAAAGGAGCCTGCATTTTCTGTAATGGAGTCTCAATTTCTTCGTATTCAAGCGGTAAATCTTGAGTCACTTCATACGCTAGAAGCAGTCCTACCTCACGGACCAAGACACGAAAGCCTCGAGTTGAGGTGCCTTTTTTTCTCATCAGCGAAAGCTTGTGCTGCACCAGGGGGTGTTTAATTTCTTTAAGGACCTTATTCATGGAAACCTCGATCAGAAAATTTCAAAAGACAGTGCCATCACTCTCCACGCGCAGTGGCGGTGATCCATCTGGGCGACGTTTATAAGCGAGCTTGCGGCCAGTGCTCCAAGTACCTCCCTGTAAAATCTGAGGTAAAGGAAGTTCTTCTGATGCAAGCCCCATCTTTTCTCTGAGTTGTTCTCCTAATCGATCCAACAAAATGACCGTCAATGCTCGCCATTCAACGATAAGTTCTGAGGAGACAGGATGTAAGGCATCGATTTCGTCAGGCTTCTTTAACTCTAGGACACCTGTGTCGAAGAAAAGACCACCGTTTCGGTATTCAGGGAGGCCCGTCAACGAGTCGATGTCTTGGACTTGAAAACCAGCTTCTTCCAGTGGTTCCAATAACGAATAAGTCAACCACTGTGAAAGCTTGTGAAAAGGAACCAGTTCAGCAGTAATTTCAGAATCCGCCAACAAATGATGACGCCAGATATCACCCAAGTTTCGACCACCCAGTGTCAAACGTGGAGGCCAGACGTCTTGTAACAG
>CAJXNF010000472.1 GCA_913056375.1 uncultured Pseudomonadota bacterium
GCTACCTCTGAGTGAACTTCCACCAATTTGCGCAGCTGTTCGCTCTCATTTCGTAAATCCAGAAAAACCGCAGAGTTACTCGCATTGGGCGGCACCGCACGAGCCCAAGGATCCTCAATCTGAATAACAGAAGCGGTCGTTTGTGCAGGTAGCGGCTGATTTACTTTGGATGAAGAGCAGCCTTGTAGGACCGCGATTATAGCACAGAGCAAAAGAGTGAAACTTCTCAACATCTTCCAAAAAAATTTCAAGCTGGTTGGAAAAGACGCCTGGAGAGCAAAGACGAGCTGTTGAGTGCAGGGAACGCTTTAACTCCTGCCAACAGGCCCAAATTGATCAATGGCTCCAAAACAATCACGGCGAGGTACGCGGCACCAAAGCTGAGCACCTGAGCAATATTTTCAGCACCAAACCCTTGGCCATAGAAGGCCCAGAAAGCCACCCAACTGACAATTCCGCCCTGATAGACAAGCGACAACTGCAGGACCTGTCCATAGCTCAAATCCTGGTAGGCGGTCTTTCTTGGAATGATCCGCTCTGCGACCGCAGAGACTAGAAAGAGCGGCAGCAGCAACGTCGTAACGTTCATTCCATACTGAGGCAGATCCCACGGTGCCAGCAGGACTCCTTGGGCCAGGAGGCCAATGGCTAGACCAAGAGCTGTCGGAACCAGACCAAACAGGAGAAAGAGAGTGGAACCCAGAATCAAGTGGACTTCTGAAACTCCAACGGGTGAGGATGGTAGAATCTCAAAGAAAGAGAACACCAAGACACTGGTAAAGATTGTCCTGCCTAGCAGAGTGTTCAGTCCATGCTGTATCAGAAATTCCCAACACTGACGTAATATCAGACCAAAGGCAGCGAGAGCAGTACCAAAGCCAAGCAGTAGTTTGGCGCCTTGAACAACTCCAGGTTCGATATGCATGGAAACTCCTTGGCTGAGAAGTGGAGGTAGAGATACCAATGATTTGGTCTAGGGTAGCAAAGCAAGCGCCAAAACTAGGCAGCACCGTTGGAAGAGTCAAGCAGTTGCCATGAAAGTGAACTCCCGCTTGTGAATGTCCAGCGGTCTGAAGAAACTGCAGCGATTCTGTTCGCATCCACCACCCCACCAGAACAACCAAAACAAAGGAAGCCACCATGATTGAATTGTATGAATTGGCCGCTACAGATGACCAACAGGTCTTCAGTCCCTACTGCTGGCGAATCCGCTTGGCCTTGCATCACAAGCAACTGCCATTCAAGAGCATTCCTTGGCGGATGACCGAGAAGGACCGAATTGCCTTTGCCGATACGGAGCGGGTCCCTGTACTTGTTGATGGAGAGCAAACATTGGCAGATTCTTGGAAGATTCTCGAATACCTCGATGAACGATATCCCGAGCACAGTCTGGAAATGCATCGTGGGGAACTGAGGTTTTTGCGGCATTGGACAGAAATGGTGATGTTCCCAGGAATGAGCCGAATGATCGTCGATGAGATCCACAAGACCGTTCATGAGAAAGATCGAGACTACTTTCGAGCGACTCGCGAAAAAATCTTTGGGATGCCACTGGAGGAATTTGCTGCCAACAAGGAAGTCAAGCTCGAGGAGTTTCGCAAGTCATTGAATCCTCTCCGAGCTACACTAAAGGACTTTGATTTCTTGGGTGGATCCCAGCCAAATCTGGCAGATTACCTAGTTTTCAGTGGTCTGATGTGGGCGCGTTGTACGAGCCCAATGCCTCTGCTGGCTGAGGATGATCCAGTTTTTGCCTGGCGAGAGAAAATGTTGGATCTTTTTGGTGGCATGGCGAGGTCGGTTCCTTGTCGGGAGATCAAGTGATTTGAGAAAAATGCCGGGGAATTTCTTCGGCTTTTTCTGACAAATTACAAAAATATGCACCCTTTTGCAAAATAAGATTTTATTCTGCAAGCTAGCGACCCTGTACCCGTTGAATCATAGAGATGTATCGAGAATTAATCTGAAGAAATAATTTAGAATGATCACATTAATGTAGCATAAAAATAGTTCTCAGAATTTTTCAATTTCCTTGCTGAAGTTGACAGCATACTTTCAATCTTGTAGGCTCAATAGCAAATGGAATTAATTATTGTATCTCATTGATGAGTTTCTGTACGCATATATTTCAATAAAATAAACAATATATTTTATTGAAATGGTTTGTTATTTTTCTGAAACTAATCTTTGGAGAAACACTCAATTTTTCCATTGTGGAGACCCTCATTTTGAGCCACAAGTAGCCTGCCAGAATTCACTCAATTTCGCTTGAATTCCCCTCTATGGGAACCTCTTTGGTATCGGCTGTTTCAGAACAACCTGAAATCCAGGAGAAGCTATGTCTTTTCATTCACTTCTGCATGATTTTCATAACAAATTTCAATCAAAAATGCTGCGCGCCGTACTGACCAGTGCCATCACGCTAGGTGGTGCGATGGCACTCGCCGGCACAGCTGCCGCAGGTGGTCACAGCAAATGTGGCAAGGTCACCATTGCTGACATGAATTGGGCTTCGGCTTCGCTGATGGCCAACGTCGATGCGATCATTCTTAAAGAAGGTTACGGGTGCGAAACAGAAATCGTCCCTGGTGACACGATGCCAACCTTCACTTCCATGAATGAAAAAGGAAATCCAGACGTGGCCAGTGAACTCTGGATCAACGCGGTACGCGAGCCACTGGGCAAAGCAATGTCTGAAGGCCGATTGCATTCTGCTGTCAAGGGCCCGATCACTGGACTTGGTGAAGGCTGGTGGGTGACTGA
>CAJXNF010000473.1 GCA_913056375.1 uncultured Pseudomonadota bacterium
ACGTTTTTGAGGAACTCGATTATGATCCCAGCGAAGGGCAAGACTGGAACTGGGAAGACTACGAGTAATTAGATTGGTGAGCTACACCATCCCAGAACTCAAAGCAAGGATAGTATGAATTTATTCGTAATCATGGCCCTTATTAGTTTCTTATTTTTACAAGCATCTTGTGGTGCCTTGCTGAATTGTGAATCAAGAAATGGATGGGACCGAGAATATAATGGTGGATTTGTTTATCAGAAGTGCGTGGATCACAGAGACAGGGAGCAAGGTAGATTGTACGATCGTTTATTCTGAAAATGAACTGGGGACTCCCCCACCCTCTCAAGATTTGGCTGGTGGGGCTTGGTGGGTTGAAGAATTTCTTAGATGATTGGAGTTACATCACAGAGTCATTGCTCAGGGTGATAATAAAGCCCTTCAGAGATCGGGATCAGTCGCTTCTTCAGAAAAAGGTTTCAGCATCATCAACCGGATGAAAATCAAGAGCAGCGATTGTCTCTGTGAGTTCGAAGACTTTTCGGGAGTTATTGCTAATGGCGTAAGCAAGTAAATATTTTTTATCTACTTCCAATGCTCTCTCAAAAGCGTGCACACAATCTCGATGACTTAAGTACATGGCTCTCATGTAATCTTCTGAAGGAGTACCCTGCATAATCGTGGGATCATTGCCTTTGACCACCCAGCCGATTCTGAGTCCAACAAATTGAATTCCGTATTTTTCAGAGAAGTACTTCCCTAAATTCTCACCAAATAACTTCGACACCGCGTACAAGGAATCTGGGTTGGTCGGATCTGATAGTGAGAGAATTTTATTCTTGGAAGGATCTAGGGTCTCTGTCGTGGTTAAGAGAGTATCTCCATGCTGAGTATGATTCGTACTGGCAAAAATAATCTTACTGACCCCGGCTCTCCTACACTCATTGAAGACATTGTAGGTTGCTTCAATATTATTTGGCTGAACACTTTCCCAGGGTGCGTCGGGACTTGGATCTGCTGCCAGATGAATCAATGCATCCAGACCAGAGAACTTGCCGACAACCTCAGCACTTTTGGATAGGTCCATTTTTGTAGAGCCAAGTTCCTGATTTGCTTCAAGAGTAAATGATGTTAATTCATGTTGCCCCGACAACCCATTGCGCAAGACAGTTCCAATTGTTCCATCTGCCCCAGTGATGCCTACTTTCATTATTTTTCCCTTTCTCGAATGCTTTACGGTTCACCCAAATCATGGGCTTCAGAAATTTCTGAGGCTGACCAGGCCTCTTCTAGTAATTTGAGCTGCTTCTGTTTCGGGTCATAGAGATCACCGACCATCGATTCAATCAAAACGCGATAGTAGTGCCGATCAACAAAAGTCCGTCCATGCTGGATCTCTTCAAAGCGATGACGCTGGTAGGCCTTAGAGTGTGGAAGTTCAAGATACTTGGATGAATCTGGATTCTTCAGCATCAGCAATTCAGGCTTTTGGTGTAGCTAGCAGTCATCGTTTCTGATCGATCCATCCGACATGGTGGTATTACAGAATTTGACCTGTTCCAGATCGGCATATTCCAAAACGACTCCATTCAGCTTTGCCCCACGCAGGTCGGCCCCGATTAGGATAGCTCCCCAGAGATCAGCCCCACTCAAGTCAGCATCCCTCAAATTAGTTTGACTCAGATCAGCTTCAATCAGGTTCACTCCCACAAGTTCAGCGTCACTCAGATCGGCGTTACTGAGCTTGACCCCAAACAGATCGGCTTCGCTCAAAATGGCTTTGCTTAGATTCATGCCAGTTAGGTCCGCCAGAGCAAGATCGCAGCTGACACACTGATTGGTTCTCAGAAACTTGTCCAAATCTTCTTCTTCAAATCCAAAAACTTGCGAACCCAGGATTGCCAAGCTCAGCAAGAGCAAGATTCGTTTGTTCATAGTTTCATGTGCCCATTACTCGTAGTCTTCCCGGTTCCAATCCTGCCCTTCACTGGGATCATAATCCAACTGCTCTCGCATGGTTTCTTGGCCAATCACCTTCCCCAACTTATAACTCACCCCAGAGAGCATTGATATAAACACATACTTATTTACTCTTGAAAACCGCTGAATGGACAAGAATTCATCATTCTCGTAAAGCACTTCATAGGGACCCATGATCACTTTGCCTTTACGCTTCAATAAAACACGTTTGCTCATGTCTTTATCTAACTTCACACCATGATTTACCGACTCATAATCAGGATGCACGATTTCATCATACAGAGCGAAATCTCCTTTCTGAATAGCCCGTCGCCATGCCTTGTCGAATGCTTCTCCTTTCGTCATATGTTTTTCCTCCGATCAGGGTTTGAGTTTGTTCGCAGGGAAAAAACCAATTGATTGGCTGCCCATCGGTTCTCTTTTCAAGTCTCCCCCCGTTGTCCTCCGAGTTTTTTGAAATGCCTGATAGGTTAATGGGCACATTCACTTTCCGTCAAATAACTAATTCCAAAGAGGCAACATGCAGTATGGACAAACTGACAAAACAAACCGAAACATTGCGATCTGGGCCGCCTATGTGGGCGTAGTCTTCATTTCTCTGGCAGTACTGGAAAGTCTACTCCAAGTGCCAGCAGTCCAGTAAAAAATCACGCATTGTCTGAAACCAACTGGGGTCAAGCCACATTCTGAGCACGACCTGCAGTGTGCAGGTAAATGGAGAACAACAGTGCCAGCGGGTTCTGCTTTCATGCCCGAATCTCCGTGGCCAATCAATAATGCT